>DASWUT010000866.1:0-4135 GCA_036401455.1 Gemmatirosa sp.
GAGTCCCTCGCCTGCGGCGACATCGGCGCCGCCGATCCACACGGCGCTGTGGTGCAGGTGCTTGGGCCCGCGCGTGAAGATCAGCCCGTGCACCAGGTCGCGGACCACAGCCGGGGTGACACCGCCGTAGCTCAGGACGCGGTCGGCGCCGGCATCGTACGCGACGACCTGGTCGAACACGCTCGGCAGCGGCGAGCTGTCGAGCTGGAGCAGCAGCTTGAGCATCGGCCCGGCGCGGCCCGCGGCGGGGGCGGCCGCCTCAGATGTTGGCGCCCTGCATCTGCGCGTCGCCCTGCGACCCCTGCGTTTCGCCACGCTTCTTCTCGGCGCCGCCGGCGAACGGGTGCGCCGCGGTCTTCGCCTGCCGCACGACGTCGGCCGGCTTCGGCTCGCCGCGGAGCGCGCGCTCGATCGACTCTTTCGTCGCCTGATAGTTGTAATCGTAGATCTTCTGGTCGTCCTCGGCCTGCCAGTGGATGAACACGCCGACGAGCACGCAGTAGTCGTCCGTCTTGTCCGCCGGGATCACCCCCGATTCCACCGCGTCGACCACGGCGCGCGCGACCGCCGCCTGCGCCGGGCCAAACATCTGCACGGCCTGCTTCGCCCCCTTGATCGTGACCTTGTTGAACAGGATCGTGTCGGGCTTCGCCGGCAGGTTGGGCGTGACGACCGCGAGCAGCGTCGAAAAGCCGTCCTTCTGGTTGGAGAGCGCGTTCACGAACGCCTGCCCCGCGGGCCCCGACTTGGAGCCGATGATGAGGTCGATGTGCGCGACCTCGTTGCCGTCGCCGACGAGCGACTCGCCGATGAAGAAATCCTGCGGCATGCGACGAACTCCGTGTGGAAGTGGAAAGGGCCGGCTGATGAAGCGGTCCAGCCGCGGCCCACGTGGCGTCCCCCGACGGAGCAGCCCGTCCCGGCCCGCGCGCCGCGGCGACGCACACCGGATCGGGGCAGGCGAGTATGCCCGTGGGGTCCGCGGGTGTCAAGCGGCCGGAACGCCTAACGCACCGCGATGCTCCGGCGATGCGCGTGATTGCACGCCGGCGACTCGCGCGCCGGCGTACCGCCCGGTAGTGTCACGGACGCGTCGCGTACCGCCGCGCCCGCTTCCCCGCCCCCTGCGCAGGAGATTGTCGATGCACCGCCGAACCGTCGTGCGCGCCCTCGGCGCCGCGCTCGCCCTGCCGTCCGCCCTTCGCGCGGCGCTGCCCGCGACCCGCGCCGGCGCCCCCGCGCGGCGCGTCGAACGCATCGGGATCCAGCTCTACTCCCTGCGCGACGCGGCGCGCGCCGACCTCGCGCGCACCCTCGCCCAGATCTCCGCGATCGGCTACCAGGACGTCGAACTGCTCGACTCGATGCAGAACTTCGGCATGCCCGCCGCCCGGCTTCGGCAGACGCTCGACTCGCTCCACCTGCGCGCGCCGTCCACGCACATCTCGACCGACGCGCTCGACGACCTTCCCCGCGTGCTCGCCGACGCGCACACGCTCGGCCACCGATACGTCATCGTCGCCTCGCTTCCGCTCGAAAACGGCCGCGGAACGCTCGACGACTATCGCCGCTGGGCCGACCGCCTCAACACGGCCGGCGAGACGGTCCGTCGCGCTGGGCTCTGGCTCGGCTTCCATAACGAGGCCGAGAACTTCACGCCGATCGACGGCCAGATCCCGTACGAGATCATGGTGACGCGCACCGATCCGACGCGCGTGCGCCTGCAGCTCGACACCGGCAACGCGGCGATGGGCGGCCGCGACCCGCTCGAATACATGCGGCACCACGCTGACCGCTTCTGGCTCTTCCACGTGAAGGACGCGGCCCGCCTCGGCGCCGAGCACGACGCCGAGCTCGGCACGGGGATCCTCGACTTCAAGCAGTTCTTCGCGCTCGCCGAACCGCTCGGCGACAAGTACGTCTACGTCGAGCAGGAGAGCTACCCTGGCGCGCCGATCGACAGCGCGCGCCGGGACTACGCCTACCTCGCCGCGCTGCGCTACTGAGCGCGGCGAGGTCGACGCCGCTCACATCGCACCGCTGATCCCGCCGAGCGAGCCCCCGATCCCGCCGATCGTGTTGGGACCGCCGAGCCCGCCGGCGGAGCCGGTGCCGCCGCTCGTGGGGTCGTAGGAGCCGTCGACCTGTGTCACGACGTCGGCCGGGTCGCCGCCCATCCCGACGTCGCCCGTCGCGCCGGCCGGCGTCGGTGCGTCGCGCGGATCCGTGACGCCCGGCGTCGGCACGCCGAGCTCCGCGCCCGGTGTGCCGAGCCCGCCGGTGCGCGACGGATCACCGCCCGGCTCGACGCCGGCCGTCGTCCCGCCAATCGGCGCCATGTCCCGGTCGTCGGCGCGGTCCATCGATTCCTGCCCAAGTCCCGTCATCTGGCGTGTCTCGGTGAAGTTCGCGCGAGGATGCCCCCGCGCCGCCCACCGGCGCATCGACCGGCGCCGGGGCGCGCGCAACGAGCACGGGACGTACCGCGCGCCTCGACCGCACGCGGAACCCGGCACGCCCGACCCGCGCGACCCTCGTGGCGTGCTGCGCGCGGCCGGCGCGGCGCGATGCGCGCCTAACGCGTCGCCGTGAGCGCGGGGACGAGCACGAGGTGCCGGTACTCGATCCGCCCGTGGTCGCCCTGCAGCATGATCGGCCCCGGCGCGCCCTCGTCACTGTCGAGCGCGCCACCCGTGATGCCGGGAATGACGAGCCCGGGAACGACGGTGCGTCCATTGAGCACGACCGTGACGCGGCGTCCGACGAGCGTGACGTCCATGGCCTGCCACTCGCCCGCGCCACGCGCGGCGTAGGCGGTCGGCGCGAGAAAGCCGTACACGCCGCCGATGTCGACGAGCGCCGGCTCCTGGTCGCGGCGCGTCTCCTCGTCGTCCTCGATCTGCACCTCGTAGCGGCCGCGCAGGTACACGCCGCTGTTGCTTCCCGCCGGATAGCGGAACTCGACGTGCAGCCGGAAGTCGCCGAACGTGCGCGTGGTCGCGAGGTTCGCGCCCCCGCCCGAGTTGGTGAGCGTGCCGCCCGCGACGCGCCAGCGATTCTCGCCGCCGCGCGGCGCCCACCCCGTGAGCGTTTGCCCGTCGAAGAGCGTGACCGGCGCCCCCCAGCGTGGGGCCGCGATGTCGCGCAGTTCGGGCGCGCGTACCGCCGTCCACGTCTGCCGCGTTCCGTCCGGCGTGACGAGCGTGCCGTCCAGGCGCGCGCTGTCGCCCGCGGCAAGGCCGCCCTCGACGCGCAGGTCCTCCGTGCCCGCCTCCCACTGCGCCGGGATCGCGAACCGAAACCGACCGTCGGCGAGTTCGATCCGTCCGATCGGGCGTGCGCTCCCGGTGCGTCCGACGAAGCGACCGACGAGCGCGCTGTTACCCGACGGCGTGATCTCGAGCCACGACGGATAGCTGCCGTTCGCGCCCGTCACCCGCAGATCCCACCGCCCGACGATCGGCGGTCGCGGCATCGCCTGCGCCCCGACGTCCACCGCGCCCAACACACCCCATGCCAGCGCGGTCGCCAGCGTCAGCGGTGCGACCCGACGGGCGAGCAGCGTCGCCGCGGGCGTGGTCGAATGCGTTGGTCGGCGAATCGGCACGGGTCGAGGCGGGCGCGTGGTGGGCAGGCGGGGAACGGCCAGCGAACGGGCCGTGCACGGGCCGTGCACGGGCCGTGCACGGGCAGGACGCGCGGTGCCCTGGCGCGACGCGCTCCCGTCCCGGGGTGAACCGTAGCACGGCGCACCTCGGGTTGCGTGCTCGACCGCGCGTCACCCCCCATATTCGCTCAAGCCGCGCCCCGCCCTCCGCTTCCTCGTCCCGAGCACTGGAGCCCGCCCCGATGCACGCGCCCACGCAGGACACGCAGTACGACGCCATCGTCGTCGGCTCCGGCATCTCGGGCGGGTGGGCCGCGAAGGAGCTGACCGAGCGCGGCCTGCGCGTCCTCCTGCTCGAGCGCGGCAAGAACAGCGAGCACATCAAGAACTACGGCAGCGCGACCAAGCCACCCTGGGCCTTTCCGCACCGCGGCGGCCGCACGGTCGCGATGGAGGACGCCTACCCGGTCCTCAAGCGCGATTACCCGCTCAACGAGATGAACCTCGACTGGTGGGCGAGCGATAAGG
>DASWUT010000867.1:0-23371 GCA_036401455.1 Gemmatirosa sp.
GCCGTGCCGCCCTCGAGCGTGAACCCCGATCTCAACGCTGCGTTCGACGCGGTGCTCGCCCGCGCGCTCGCCAAGGATCCGGCGGCGCGCTACCAGACCGGCGATGCCCTCGCCGATGCGCTCGACGCGCTGCGTGGCGGCGCGACGAGTACGCGCCACAGTACGACCGAGATCCCGCGCGTGGCCGCCGCCGCGCCGCCGCGCGCGCGCGCGTCGCGTTGGCGATGGACGGGCGCAGCGCTCGCGGCGGCAGGCATCGCCGCCGTCGCCGGCCGGGTGCTCGCGGTGCGGGGTTCGCCGGAACGGGTGTCGCTGGTCGCGCCCGCGGCGACGCCCACGCTTCCGCCCGAATCCGCCGTTGCCGGCGCTTTGCCCGGCGAGGTGAGCGCGAACGCGCCAGTCGCCCGTACCACGCCCGGCCCGGTGCGCGACGACGTGACGGCGCGACCGGCCGGCGCTGCAGGCGATCTCACGGGCTCGCTCGACAGCGCGCCGCGCGGCGACAGCGGCCGCTTCGGACGCGGCGTCGGTGCCGCGACCGGGTTCGCCGCGTCGAGCGTCGGCGCGGGTGGTCGCGTACCGCGCACCGCGAATCCAACCTCGCCTGCGGCGCGGAATCTCGCCGGCGCTCGCGGCACGACCGCTGGCACGCTATCCGTCTCGGTGCCGGGCGACGCCGAGGTGTTCCTCGACGGCGATCCAGTCGGCCGTGGGCCGTGGCGTAGCGGAACGGTGTCGCCGGGTCGGTACACGATTCGCGCGAGCCTGGGTGGGCTTCCAGGCTGCTCGTCCGCGGACACGGTGGTGACCGTCGACGTCGCTCCCGGGGCGCGCCGCGCCGTCACGCTCGAACCGATTCCGTGCGGCCGCCTCATGCTCGAGTTCGCGGCGACGTCGACGCCGCATTACACGCTGGTCCGCGCGGGCGGCGGGGCCACGCGTCAGGGCGTGCTCCCCCTTTCCGAACCGCTCATCCTTCCCGACGGCACGTACCGCCTAACGGTCGAGGCGAGCGCGTGTGCGTCGTATTCCGACGATCGCCTGCCCGTCGTTGCGGGCACGACTCGTCGCGAGCCACTGCACAAGCTGCTCTGTCAATAGCGGAGAGGCGCCGACGCTCCGGCAGCATCGCGCGCCGCGGGGCGTCGCGCCGTCAGTGCCGGATCACGAGTGCCGTGCCGGCACCGATCGCGAGACCGACGAACATGCCGCCCCAAAACACCGTCTGACGTAGCGGCCCGCGCACCGGCTCTCGGATCAGGGCGACATCCGTGGTCGAGACCCGCGTCGTCTGACCCGTGATCAGCGCGGTCGCGCTATCGCCGAGACGCGAGAGCACGCGGAACTTGGCGACGAGCGCGTCGCGGCGCTTCGGATCAACCGCGACGCCGACGGTTCCCGGCCGGACCCAACGGTCGGCGCCGATGAGGATTGTGAACGTCGTGTCTTCGACCGCGACCACGTCGAAGCGCCGCTGCTGCGGATTCGGCGAGTTGACCGTGGCCGTGACCGTCGCCTCCGCGACCGGTGCCGCGCCAACGGGCGCCTGCACCTCGGGGGGCGCGCCAGGGGGCGTCGGCAGCGGCGTCGTCGCAGGTGCCGCGCGATGACACGCCGCCGCGACGAGCGCCGCGCCGACCACACCACGTCCGACGCGGCGCGTGGTCATCGCAACCAGTCGCCGACGAGGCGGGACAGGTCGTTCCACATGACCGTCACGAACAGCAGGGCTACTGCGGCGAGGCCGACGCGCAAGATCTGCTCGCGCACACGTCCGCTGAACGCGCTCCCTTTCGCCGCCTCGAGCACGTTGAGCAGCACCTGCCCGCCGTCGAGGACGGGCACCGGCAGGAGGTTGAGCACCGCGATGTTCACGCTCAGAAACGCCACGAGGAGCAGCAGGGATTCGAAGCCGGCGCGCGCGGCCGCCACGGACGTGCGCGCGATTGCGATCGGACCGCCGAGGTTCGAAACGGCGACCTTGCCTCCGAACAGTCCGCGCAACACATCGACGACTGCCGTCGCGTTCTGCCACGTCGTGAGTCCGCCCTCACGCACCGCCGTCGCGAGCCCGACGGGCTCGCGAACGATCGTCGGGCGAACGTACGCACCGATCTGCCCGACCGTGCGCGGCGCACCCGTCGCCGGATCCGGCGCCTGCGCGAGCACGGGAGTGAGTCGCACGTCCACCGCGCCCGTTCGCCGCGCGACGCGCAGCGTGAGCGTCGTCGGCGGCGTCGGGCTCACCCGGGCGACGAGTTCGGACCACGTGCGAATCGCACGCCCGTCGATTGCCGTGATGCTGTCACCCGCCTGCAAGCCGGCCAGCGCGGCGGGGCGCCCGGCGACGACGGAGTCGATGACGGGTGGAACGAACGGGCGTCCGCGGACGGCGATGTTCCCGGCGTAGACGGCGAAGGCGAGCGCGATGTTCATCGTCACGCCGGCGAGCAGGATGAACAGACGCGCCGGCAACGGCTTCGACTCGAACCAGCGGTCCGGTGGGACCGGGCGCGGCCCGAACGGCGCGAGCGCGTTTGGATCCCAATCGCGCCCGCGATGCGGATCGCCGGTGTGGTCGTCGGCCGCGCGTCCGGCAGCGTTGCCGCCCGTGACCGGAACCGCGCCCGCCGGATGCTCTCCACCGCCCTCGAGGAAGGCCACGGCTTCGTCCTCGCGCGAGGCCATTCGCACGTAGCCGCCGAGCGGCAGCGCGGCGAGGACGTACTCGGTTTCGCCGACGCGCTTCTTCAGGAGCGCGGGCCCGAACCCGATCGAGAATCGCGGCGCGTAGACGCCGGTCAGCTTGGCAGCCAGGAAATGGCCCAGCTCGTGGACGAATACGACGAGCCCGAACACGAGGAGCGGCGCAAAGATGGCGAGCATGCGGAGGCGGTAAAGCGCCGAGCGGCCCGACGCCGGCGGCGAGTGCCGGCCGAGTCGTCAACGCGCGATGTGGTCGCGAACGTGCCGGCGCGCGGCGGCGTCGGCCGCGCGAAGATCGTCGAGCGTGTCGCCGGGCAGCGACTGTAGGCGGTCGAGCGCGCCGGCGACGACCGTCGGAATCGCGCCGAAGGCGAGACGGCCTTCGAGAAACCCCGCGACCGCGGCTTCGTTCGCCGCGTTGTACACGGCCGGCGCGGCTCGTCCGGCGCGGCCGGCGGCGATCCCGAGATCGAGCATCGGGAACGCGTCACGGCGCACCGGCTCGAAGTCGAGGTGGCCATGCGCGACGGGATCGAACGGCGGCGACGCAACGTCGGCGAGGCGGTCGGGGTGGGTGAGCGCGTAGAGAATTGGCACTTCCATGCTGGGTGCGCCGAGCTGCGCAAGGACGCTGCCGTCGACGAACTCGACCATTGAATGGACGACGCTCTGCGGGTGCACGACGACGTCGATGCGGTCGTACGGAACGCCGAACAGCTCGTGCGCTTCGATGACCTCGAGCGCCTTGTTCGCGAGCGAGGCGCTGTCGACGGTGATCTTGCGCCCCATCGACCAGGTCGGGTGCCGCAGCGCGTCGGCGATCGTCGCGGCGCCAAGTCGCTCCGCATCCCACGTGCGGAACGGGCCGCCCGACGCGGTGATGATGAGACGGCGCACCGCCTGCCCCGGCCGCCCGGCGATGCACTGCAGGATCGCGGAATGCTCGCTGTCGACGGGCACGAGTTCGCCGCCGCCGATCCGCGCAGCGGCGCGGACGAGCGGACCGGCCATGACGAGCGTTTCCTTGTTCGCAAGCGCGACCCGGCGTCCGGCGCGGAGTGCCGCGATCGTCGCATCGAGTCCCGCCGCGCCGACGACCGCGTTCACGACCACGTCGACGCCCGGCTGCGTAGCGGCGCACTGCAGCACGCCCTCGCCCGCGTGCCACCCCGCCTGACGCGCGCTCGGATCCGTCACCCCCACGTACGCCGGCGCGAACGCCTTCGCCTGCGCGGCGAGCAGCGTTCCGTTGCGATGCGCGGTCAGCGCCTTGAGCGCGAATCGATCGGCGTGGCGCGCGAGTACGCGCAGCGTCGCCGTGCCGATCGAGCCCGTGCTGCCGAGCACCGCGACGCCACGCCGGGCCGCGGTTGCTGCGTCGACGCATTCCTCGGCTGACGCGGTCACCCGCCGAACGCCGGTAACAGGAGCCAGCCGAGGAGCAGGTAGCTCGCCGGCAGGACGAAGAGGAGCGAGTCGACCCGATCGAGGACGCCGCCGTGTCCGGGAATCAGGTGCGACGAATCCTTCACGCCCGCGTCTCGCTTCAGCAGCGACTCGACGAGGTCACCGAGCTGCGCGGCGATGGACACGAGGAGCCCGAAGAGCAGCGCGCGCCCAGGCGCGAAGCCGAGATTCGCGACAGGTCGCAGCACGAACGGCGTGTATACGGCGGCGAGCGCACCCGACGCGACGAGCGCGCCGATCGCGCCAGAAACGGTCTTCCCCGGGCTCACCGATGGGATCAACTTCGGGCCGCCGATCAGACGCCCGGATGCATACGCGCCGATGTCGCTGGCCCACGTGCACAGCAGGGGCAACAGGACGAGTGCCGCGCCGGCCGCGCGCCCGACGACGTAGTCGTACGTGCGAAGCGCGTATCCGTACGCGAGCGGGACGCCGACGTAGGCCACGCCGAGCACCGTCGTCGCGACCGCGACGAGCGGATGTCCGCCCGCGCCTCGGCGCCACACCGCGGCCGCGAGCAACCCGAGCACGACGAGCACCGCGGCGGTGATCGGCGGCTGCCCGAACCCGCGGGCGGACGCGTGCACGACGAGCGGCGCCAGCGCGGCAAGCACGATCCCAGTGCGCGACAGCGACCGGGCGCCGCTCGCGGCGTCGGCCATCCGATAGAACTCCCACGCGCCAACCGCGGCCGCAGCGGCCAAGAGCGTCGCGAGCGCGGCGTCGCCGAACCAGACGCACGCGAGGGTGACCGGAACGGCGACGACGGCCGATGCCACGCGCCGGGAGAGTTCGCTCACCGAAGCTCCGTCGTGCGCGCCGCGGTCGGCGCGCTCACGCGGAAACGCGCCCGAACCGCCGCTCGCGCGACTGATACGCCGTGATCGCCTCGAACAGCTCGCGACGCCCGAAGTCAGGCCACAGCACCGGCGAGATGAACAGCTCGGTGTACGCGATCTGCCACAAGAGGAAATTCGACAGGCGCTGCTCGCCGGAGGTCCGGATCAGCAGATCGGGGTCGGGAATTCCGGCCGTGTAGAGGCGCTCCGAGACGTGCTCCTCGCGCAGCTCCTCGGGACGGACGCGGCCGGCGGCTGCGTCGTCGGCAATCGCGCGCACCGCGGCGAGCAGTTCGGCGCGTGACCCATACGAGATGAACAGGTTGAGCACGAGCCGCTCGTTGTGCGCCGTCTCGGCGACGATGCGCTCGACGGCGCGCGCCGGTGCGCCGGTGAGTCGCGAGAGGTCGCCGAGCACGCGCACCCGCACGCCGCGTTCGCGCAGCTCGTCCACCTCGCGCGCGATGTACTCCTCGAGGAGCGACATCAACGCGCCGACCTCGGGCGCTGGGCGCTGCCAGTTCTCCTGCGAGAACGCGTACAGCGACAGGTACTCGACGCCCGCTTCGAGCGCGCCGGCGACGACGTCGCGCACCGACTTCATCCCGGACCGATGACCGACCGGCCGCGGCAGCAGCCGCTGCCGCGCCCACCGCCCGTTGCCATCCATGATCACGGCGACGTGCCGGGGCACGTCGCCGCTCGCGCGCACGCGGGCGAGCAGATCGTCGGTCGACGGCTCGGTTGCCACGGCGTGCGCCTGAAGCTGGCGGGCGGCCGCGATCAGACGGCCAGGATCTCGGCTTCCTTCGTCTTCAGAAGGGCCTCGACCTTGGCGATGTGATCGTCGGTGAGCTTCTGCAGCTCCTTCTCAGCGCGCGACTTTTCGTCCTCCGACACGCCGTCCAGCTTCTTGATGCGGTCGCGGGCCTCGGTGCGTGCGTGTCGGACGACGACTCGGCCGTCTTCCGCGTACTTGTTGGCGACCTTCACGAGCTCCTTGCGGCGCTGCTCGTTGAGCTGCGGCAGCGGCACGCGAATCACGCCGCTCATGTTGGACGGCTCGAGCCCGAGATCGCTGTCGCGGATCGCCTTTTCGATCGCCTTCGCCTGCCCGCGGTCGAACGGTGTCACGAGCAGGAGTCGTGGTTCGGGCGCGCTCACGGTTGCGACCTGGTTGAGCGGCAGCTCCGAGCCGTACGCATCGACGCGCACGGCGTCGAGCATGTTCGCGCTCGCCTTGCCGGCGCGCACGGTGGCAAACTCGCGCCTGGCCGCGTCGACGCCCTTTTCCATCGCCGTGCGGCCCTGCTGCAGGATGTCCTTGATGGTCGCCATTCGGTTCAGCTCACGAGGGTTCCGACCTTCTCGCCGCGCACGGCCCGAAGCGCCGCGCCGGCGTCGTGGATGTTCAGAACGATGAGCGGCAGGTTGTTCTCGCGGCAGAGCGTGACCGCGGTCTGGTCCATGACACGCAGATCGCCGAGCATGACATCTCGGTAGCTGATCGTGTCGTACCGCGTCGCCTTGGGATCGAGCTTGGGGTCGGCCGAGTACACGCCGTCGACGCTCGTCGCCTTGACGATGACGTCCGCCTTGATCTGGATCGCCCGCAGGACGGCCGCGGTGTCGGTCGAGAAGTACGGGTTGCCCGTCCCGGCCGCGAAGATCACGATCCGCCCCTGCTCGAAGTGGCGGATCGCGCGGCGCCGGATGAACGGCTCCGCGATCTCCTCCATCCGGATCGCCGTCATCACCCGCGTGTCGAGGCCGCGCTTCTCGAGCGCGTCCTGCAGGGCGAGCGCGTTGATCACGGTGCCTAACATGCCCATGTAGTCCGCGCCGACGCGCTCCATCCCCATGCGCGAGAGCTGTGCGCCGCGCACGATGTTGCCGCCGCCGATCACCAGCCCGACCGTCGCCCCCGCGCGCGCGACGTCGACGATCTGCTCGGCGAAGAAGCTGAGCCGGTCGAAGTCGAACCCGAATCCGCGCTCACCCGCGAGCGCCTCCCCGGACAGCTTGAGGAGGACGCGCGGGTAGCGCAGAGTGGAGACCGACGCGACGCGTTGGTCCGGGTCGCTCACGCGATGCTCACTCCTGCCCGAGCTGGAAGCGCGCGAAGCGCCTCACCGTCACCGCCGCGCCGACCTGCTTGCCCGCCTGATCGACGACTTGCTGGATCGTCGTCTTGGGCTCGCGGATCCACGCCTGATGCAGCAGCGCGACGTCCTTGTAGTACGCCTCGACCTTGCCGTTGACGATCTTGTCGATCATCGCCTCGGGCTTGCCGCTCGCGCGCACCTGGTCGACGAAGATCGCGCGCTCGCGCGCGACGACGTCGGTCGGCACGGTGTCGCGATCGACGCCGACCGGCGCCGCAGCGGCGACGTGCTCGGCGAGCGTGCGCGCGAGCGTGGTGAGCGCCTCATCTTTGGCGCCATTCGCAGCCTCGACCTCGACGAGCACGCCGATCTTGCCGTTGAAGTGCACGTACGACCCGACGACCCCCTGCGGGGCGTCGAAGCGCACGACGCGGCGGACGTTGACGGCCTCGCCCATCTTGGCGGAGGACTCCTTGACGTACTCCTCGACCGTCTGCCCGCCGGCGAGCGTCGAGCTGAGAAGCCCGGCCGCGTCGGTGGCCGTCGTCGTCGCGAGCGCCTGATCGGCGACCGTCTTCGTGATCGCCTGGAAATCCTCGTTGCGCGCGACGAAGTCGGTCTCGCAGTTGATCTCGACGAGCACGGCCGTCGACCCGTTCTGCCCGATCTCGGCGCGCACGACGCCCTCGCTCGTGCTCTTCCCGGCGCGCTTCTCGGCCTTCGCGATTCCCTTCTTGCGGAGGTAGTCGATCGACGCCTCCATGTTCCCCTGGTTCTCTTCCAGGGCCTTCTTGCAGTCCATCATGCCGGCGCCGGTGCGCTGGCGCAGCTCCTGGACATCCTTCGCGGTGAAGGTGGTGGTGCTCATGGCGTGTATCTCCGAACGCGTCGTGAGCGACGCGGGGCTGTCGTGGAAACGCCGCCGGCACGGGCCGGCGGCGGATCGAATCTATCGGGGGGGAGCGGGGGCCGGCGCGGCGTGCGCTCAGCCCTCGCCGGTGCCCGTGCTTTCGCGAACCGGAGCGTCGGCGTCCGTGCCGGTGTCGCCTCCCTCGCTCCCCTCGCCAGGGGCGCCAGGGCGCCGCGCAGCCGCGATCGCGTCCGGACGGGCACGCCGCCGGCGCGGACGCCGCGTGCGATCGCCGCCCTCACCACCGCCACCCGGTGCGCCCGGCGCGCCAGGCCCGCCAGCGCCGCCGCGCGGGCCACGGTCGCCACGGTCCGCGCGCTCGCTGCCGCGCTCCGACGAGTACGTGTAGCTCTCCTGCGCTTCATCGTCCTGCTGCCGCTGTGGCGCCTCGCGGCGCGCTTCGGCGATCGTGTCGGCGACGGTGCGGGCAATCAGCTCGACCGAGCGGATCGCGTCGTCGTTGCCGGCGATCGGCACGGTGATCAGGTCGGGGTCTGCGTTGGTGTCGACGATCGCGACGACGGGAATACCCAGCTTGCGCGCTTCCTCGACGGCGATGTGTTCCTTCTTGGAGTCGACGACGAAGAGCAGGCCGGGAAGGCGGCCCATGTTCTTGATGCCCGAGAGATTCTTCGCGAGCTTGTCGCGCTCGCGCGTCATCATGAGCTGCTCCTTCTTCGTGTAGTTCGCGAAGTCGCCGCCCTCTTCCGAGCCCGCCTCGAGATCCTTCAGCTTCTTGATCTGCTTCTTGGCGGTCGAGAAGTTGGTGAGCAGCCCGCCGAGCCAGCGTTCGGTGATGTAGTACGCGCCGGCGCGCTCGGCCTCGCTCTGGACGATCGCGGCGAGCTGGCGCTTGGTGCAGACGAACAGGACCTGCTCACCGCGCGCGACGGTCTCGCGGACGAGCTGCCGCGCGAGGTCGAGCTGGCGCAGCGTCTTCTGCAGGTCGATGATGTGGATCCCGTTGCGCTCCGCGAAGATGAAGCGGCGCATCTTGGGATTCCACCGCCGCGTCTGGTGTCCGAAGTGGACGCCGGCGGCGAGGAGCTGGTCGAGCATGCGGGGCGGCTCGGCGCCGCCCTCGGACTGCTGGTCGGGTGTGACGGTCGTGGCCATGAGTGCCTTCTCGGGCTGTGCCTAACGTGGGTTGATCGTCCGCCCCCGTCGCGGCGCCACGCGACCCGCCCCGGAGCCGAACTCCTCGGGCAGGCACCCGCGCAGCGCTCGGGGAGCGTGCGAGATGCGAACGGTTGGTGCCGACCGAACGGTCAGCGCTTCGAGAACTGGAAGCGCTTGCGGGCCTTCGGACGGCCGGGCTTCTTGCGCTCGACCGCGCGGGCGTCGCGCGTCAGCAGGCCGAGCTCGCGAAGCTTGGGGCGGTACGTCTCGTCGGTGATCACGAGCGCGCGCGCGAGCGCGAGACGCAGCGCTCCGGCCTGCCCCGCCTGGCCGCCGCCGTCGAGGTTGGCCTTGACGTCGTACTTGCCGAGGTTCTCGGTCGCGACGAACGGAAGCTGGATGGAGCTGACGAGGACGGGACGCGGGAAATAGTCGCCGAGCTGGCGGCCGTTGATCTCCCACTTACCCGTACCCGGAGTCATGTAGACGCGGCACACCGCTTCCTTCCGGCGGCCGATCGCGTGCGTGGTTCCGTCGGCCATCTTACTTCGCCCCCGCGGCCGCGCCGCTCGTGGTGAGTGCGTCGAAGCTCAGCGGCGTCGCCTGCTGCGCCGCATGCGGGTGCTCGGCCCCAGGGTAGACGCGCAGCTTGCGGCGGATCTCCTGCTTCGCGAGCGACGACTTCGGCAGCATGCCGTAGACCGCCTTCTCGATAACCCGCTCGGGGTGCTTGGCGATCATGGTCGCGAACGGGATCTGCCGGTCGTGGCCCATGTAGCCGGTGTGCTTGAAGTACGTCTTCTGCTCCGCCTTGCGGCCCGTCACGCGCACCTTGCTCGCGTTGACGACGATGACGAAGTCGCCGGTGTCCATGTGCGGCGTGAACATCGGCTTGTGCTTGCCGCGGAGGATCTTCGCGACCTCCGAGGCGAGGCGGCCGAGGACCATGCCCTCGGCGTCCACGACGTACCAGCGCGGCTCGATGTCCGCCGGCGTCGCGGTGTAGGTGGAACGCATGTGCTGTCCAATCTGGGACGACGGCGCCTCACCGGTGCGTCACGCAACCCGGGTCTCGGCCGCCCTCCGGTCCGTGCAGAGGGCGTTTTCGCGCAGTCCGGGATCCTAGCCGGGACGTAAGTCGTTGTCAATGAACGCGAAGCGCGACCCGGGCCACTTCGCCGCGCCCGTCACTCGAGCTCGATCAGCACGGTTCCCTTCTCGACCGCGGTGCCCGCCGCGACGGCGACCCGCTTCACCGTGCCGGCCGTGGACGCCCGCAGTTCGTTCTCCATCTTCATCGCTTCCATCACCACGAGCGCCTGCCCGCTCGCGACCGTGTCGCCGGCCGCGACGTCGACGCGCACGACGAGCCCGGGCATCGGCGCGACGAGCGGCGCCGGGCCGGCCGCGGCCGCGCTCGGCGCGGACAGATCGCGGATCGCGCGCGTCCGTTCGTCGACCGCGTCGGCAGCATAGCTCCGACCATCGATGGTCAGGTCGTAACGGCCGCGCCGCTCGCCGCGGCGCATGATCACGCGATGCACTGCGTCCCCGACGGCGAGTACGCTCACCGGCGTGCCCGGAATCGAAGTCAGGGTGGCGTGGACCGTCTCGCCATCGACGCGGACCTCTGCCCCATTCACCTCGACGTCGATCCGCTCGCCGTCGATCTCGACCGCGTATTTCACGTCCGCACCTCGTGGCGATCCGGCGTCGTCGGCTCGAGCACGACGAGCGTTTCGACGTGCGCGGTCTGCGGGAACATGTCGTACGGCGTCGCGCCGCGCACCCCGTACGACGGCATGCGACCGAGGTCGCGGGCGAGCGTCGCGGGGTTGCAGCTCACATAGACGACGACGTCGGGCGGCGCACCGAACGCGCCCGCCGCAGCGCGCTCGAGAACGTCCGCGGCCGCGGCATCGAGCCCGGTACGTGGCGGGTTGACCAACACGGCCGCCGCGGGGAGTGTGCCGGCGAGCACGTCCTCGACGCGTGCGGCGAGGACGCGGCCGCCGAACGGCGCGAGGCGCTCGCCAGCGAGCGCGGCCGCGTCGCCGTCCAGCTCGATCGCCGTCACGCGCGCGCCGTCGCCGGCGAGCGCGACGGCGACGTCCCCCGTCCCTGCGTAGGCGTCGACGAGCGACGCCGGACGCACCGCACGGAGCTCCGCGACGACGTCGGCGTGCAGGCGATCCGCCATCCCCGCGTTCACCTGCGCGAACGACGCGCCCGCGGCCGCGTCACCGCGGGCGCGCAGCAGACGCCGCGGACCGCCATCGGGCGCCCACCAGAGCCCGGCAATCCCCGGGACCGCGGCGAGGAACTCGTCGGCCCGCGCCCAACGCGCGCCACCTTCGAGCGTGAACGTCGCCGCGGCTGGCGCGTTCGGATCGCGGGCATCGCCGAGCAGGCGGACGGCGCCGCGCAGCGCATCGGCGTCGCGCGGGAATAGGGTGGACGCGGCCATCACGTCTCGCCAGACGCCGACCACGCGTTCGTCCGTGATCGGGCAGTCGCGCAGGGCGAAGACGTCGCCCGGCGCGTCGTACGGATGCAGTCCGGCGATCCACGCGCCGTCCGCACCGCGGCGCAGGGCGAGCGTCAGCTTCCGTCGGTAACGCCAGGCGTTCGGACTCGGGACGACGGACGCGACGTCGACCGTGCGACGCCCGATGCGGGCGAGTGCGTCCGCGACGAGCTGGCGCTTCGCGCCGTGCTGGGCGGGGAGCCCGAGGTGTTGGAGCTGACAGCCACCGCAGCGGTCCTCGCGGTAGTGCGCGCATGGCGGCGAAACGCGGTCGGGGGCGGGACGTACGACCTCGACGAGCGCGCCCCGCGCGAATCGTCCCGATGACGCCCAACGCGCACGCACGACGTCGCCGGGCGCGGTCCGCGGCACGAAGACCACCAGCCCGGCGTCACGCCCGACGCCGTCGCCGCCGGCGGCGATCGCATCGATCGCGATCTCGCGCACCGGGCCCGCGGGCGCGGGCGTGACCGGCCGCGGTCGCGGTCGCCGCTGGCCGGGTCGGGGCGCACCGGCGCGCCTCACGCCGGCCGCAACGCCTCGCGCCGCGCGGCCGCGCGCCAGCCATCCGCGGGTGCGGTGGCCAACGTCGCCGTGCCGGCCGACATGCCAGCCGAGGTGCCCGGGGACGGTGCGACGGCGCGCGTCGAGCGTTCCCGGTCGGCGACCAGCGCCGCCGCGATCGCGGCGAGCCGGCGCGCGGCCGGCGTGCGTTCGGTCGCGACGAGCGACGGAAGCCGCTGCTCGAGCCATTGGATCGAGATGTCGCCGCGGCGGAACTCGTCGTTCTCCATCACGCGCAGGTGAAACTCGCGCGAGGTCTCGACCCCCTCGATGGCGAGCTCGCCGAGCGCGCGGTGCATGCGCGCGACCGCCCGCTCGCGGTCGGGCGCGTAGACGATCAGCTTGGCGAGCATCGGATCGTAGAACAGCCCGACATCGCTGCCGGGCTCAATCCCGCCGTCCCAGCGCACGCCCGGGCCCGAGGGCAGGTGCAGGTACGTGATGCGTCCGGTCGACGGGAGGAAGCCGTTCGTGGGATCCTCGCTCGTGATCCGGCACTCGATCGCCCACCCGCGCGGCGAGAGATCCTGTTGAGCAAACGGAAGCCGCTCGCCAGCCGCGATCCGCAACTGCCACTGCACGAGGTCTATGCCGGTGACGAGCTCCGTCACCGGGTGTTCGACCTGGATGCGTGTGTTCATCTCGAGGAAGTAGAACGCGCCGTCGCGCGCGAGCAGGAACTCGCACGTCCCCGCGTTGACGTACCCGGCCGCGCGCGCCGCCGCGACTGCGGCCGCGCCCATACGCGCGCGCAGCTCGGGGGAGACCGCGACGCTCGGCGCTTCCTCGATCATCTTCTGGTGCCGACGCTGGACCGAGCACTCGCGCTCGCCGAGGTGCAGCATCGTGCCGTGCTGGTCGCCGAGCACCTGGATCTCGACGTGACGCGGGCCCTCGACGTACTTCTCGACGTACACCGCGTCGTCGCCGAACGCGTTCTTCGCCTCGCGCTGGGCGGCGCCTAACGCGTCGGCCATTTCGTCGGGGCCGCGCACGACGCGCATCCCCTTCCCGCCCCCGCCGGCCGCGGCCTTGAGCAGCACCGGGTAGCCGAATCGGTCGGCCACGTCGCGCGCTTCGTCGGCGTCGCGCAGCGCTTCCGTGGTCCCGGGGACGACGGGCGTCCCCGCGCGGGACGCGAGTTGGCGTGCGGCGGTCTTGCTGCCCATCGCGTCGATCGCCTCCGCGGGCGGGCCAACCCAGACGAGACCGGCGTCGCGGACCGCACGAGCGAACCACGCGCGCTCGGAGAGGAAACCGTAGCCGGGGTGGATCGCCTCGGCGCCGGTGCGTCGGGCCGCGTCGACCAGGCGGTCTCCGAGGAGGTAGCTCTGCGCGGACGGGCTCGGGCCGACGTGCACCGCCTCATCGGCCTCGCGCACGTGCGGTGCGTTGGCATCGGCGTCGCTGTAGACGGCGACCGAGCGCACACCCAGCTCCTGACACGCGCGGACGACCCGGAGCGCGATCTCGCCGCGGTTGGCGATGAGAACTTTGGAGAACATCAGAGCGGCAGGTTGCCGTGCTTCTTCGCCGGGTTCCGGTCCCGCTTGCCCTGTAGCGCGTCGAGCGCGTCGATCAGCCGCGGGCGCGTGTCGCGCGGGTCGATGATGTCGTCGACGTATCCGCGCGCGGCGGCGACGTACGGATTGGCGAAACGCTCGGTGTACTCGGCCACGCGCGCGTCCGTCGCCGCCGCGGGGTCGTCGGCCTCGGCGATCTCGCGCCGGTAGATGATCTCGACCGCGCCCTTCGGCCCCATGACCGCGATCTCGGCGGTGGGCCACGCGACGTTGAAGTCGCCGCGGATGTGCTTGGAGCTCATCACGTCGTACGCGCCGCCGTACGCCTTGCGCGTGATGACCGTCAATTTGGGGACGGTCGCCTCGCAGTACGCGTAGAGCAGCTTCGCGCCGTGCTTGATGATCCCGCCGTGCTCCTGCGCGACGCCGGGGAGGAACCCCGGGACGTCCTCGAACGTCACGAGCGGGATGTTGAACGCGTCGCAGAAGCGAATGAAGCGCGCGGCCTTCAGCGAGGCATTGATGTCGAGGACACCCGCGAGCACAGCCGGCTGGTTGGCGACGACGCCGACGGAGTACGCACCGAGATGGGCGAAGCCGCAGACGATGTTGCCCGCGTAGTCGGGCTGCACCTCGTAGAACTCGCCGTCGTCGACGATCCGGCGAATCACGTCGTGGATGTCGTATGGGCGGTTCGGGTTGTCCGGGACGACGTCGACGAGCGCTTCGTCGCGTCGGTCGCGCGGATCGGTCCCGCGCCCGCGCGGCGGGTCGTCGAGGTTGTTGCTCGGCACGTACCGGAACAGCTCGCGGATGCCGCCGAGCGAGGCGAGCTCGGAGTCATGCGCGAAGTGCGCGACGCCGGAGGTCGCGGCGTGCGTGTCCGCGCCGCCGAGTTGCTCCATGGTCACCTCTTCGTGGGTGACCGTCCTCACGACGTTGGGCCCGGTGACGAACATGTAGCTCGATCCCCGGACCATGTAGATGAAGTCGGTGATCGCGGGCGAGTAGACCGCCCCGCCAGCGCACGGTCCGAGAATCGCCGAGATCTGCGGCACGACACCCGAGGCGAGCGTGTTGCGCAGAAAGATGTCGGCGTAGCCGCCTAACGCGACGACGCCGTCCTGGATGCGCGCGCCGCCGGAATCGTTGAGTCCGATGATCGGCGCGCCATTCCGAACCGCGAGGTCCATCACCTTGCAGATCTTCTGCGCGTGGGCCTCGGCGAGCGAGCCGCCGTACACCGTGAAGTCCTGCGAGAATACGTACACGATCCGGCCGCCGATACGACCGTAGCCGGTGACGACGCCGTCGCCGTAGACGGGACCGTCGGCGCCGTTCCCGTCGGTTGACGCGCGCGCGGTGACGAAGCGGTCGATCTCGACGAAGGTGCCCTCGTCGAGGAGGACGTCGAGCCGCTCGCGCGCGCTGAGCTTGCCCTTGTCGTGCTGCGCCTTGAGGCGGGCCGCGCCGCCGCCGAGCTCGGAGGCGGCACGGCGCGCGGAGAGGGTGTCGAGTTTCGCGCGCATGGACATCGTGCGCGCCAACCTAGCGGCGCGCTGTGGGGCCGGGTAGGCACGGACCGTCCGGACGCACGACGCCCCCGACGGCACGGGGGCCGTCGAGGGCGTCGTGGTCGTACCGGCGACGAATCGCCTGACACCGCCTTACATCATCCCTTCTTCCTCGCTCGAGTGCACGACCGACGGTGCCTCCGGGCGGGGCGGCTGCTCCTCGGGGATGTTGGTCACCGAGAGTACGATGCGGCGCTGGATCGGGTCGACTTCCATCACGCGCGTGTCGAGGAGCATGCCCTCGTACGCGACGTCGGCCGGGTTGGAGACGATACGGCCGGTGATGTTGAGCTGCGAGAGCGGAACGAAGCCCTCGAGGTTGTCACCCATGTCGACCACGACGCCCTTGTCCATGAGGCGCACGATCGTCGAGCGCTGCTCGGTGCCGATCGCCAGCGTCTCGGCGATGGTCAGCCACGGATCCGCCTCGGCCTGCTTGAGGCCGAGCGAGATCCGCTTGTTCTCGCTGTCGATGTTGAGGATCACGACGTCGACGGTATCGCCCTTCTTCACGACCTCCGACGGATGCTGGACGCGCTTGGTCCAGCTCATGTCGGAGATGTGGATGAGGCCGTCGATGCCGGGCTCGATCTCGACGAAGGCGCCGAACGAGGTGAGGTTGCGCACCTTCCCCGTAATGCGCGTGCCGACCGGGTACTTGAGCGGCAGCACGGTCCACGGATCGGTCTCGGTCTGCTTCATCCCGAGCGAGATCTTCTCCTCGTCCGGATCGACCTTGAGGACCACGGCCTCGATGCTCTCGCCGATGCTGACGAGCTTCGACGGATGCCGGACGTTGCGCGTCCAGCTCATCTCGGAGATGTGGACCAGCCCCTCGATGCCGGGCTCGAGCTCGATGAACGCGCCGTAGTTGGTGATGCTGACGACGCGACCCTGGACGCGCGTACCGACCGGGTACTTGGCGGCGACGTCCTTCCACGGGTACGACTGGAGCTGCTTGAGGCCTAACGAGATGCGCTCGCGGTCCCAATCGATGTCGAGCACCTTGATCTCCAGCTCCTGCCCGATCTGGACCATCTCGGTGGGGTGCTGGATGCGGCCCCACGACATGTCGGTGATGTGCAGGAGCCCGTCGACGCCGCCGAGGTCGATGAACGCACCGAAGTCGGTGATGTTCTTGACGACGCCCTTCCGGATCTGATCCTTCGACAGCTCCTTCATCAGCTTCTCGCGCTTGCCGCTCCGCTCCTGCTCCAGGATGACGCGGCGGCTCACCACGATGTTGCGGCGGCGCTTGTTCAGCTTGATGATCTTGAAATCGTAGGTCTGGCCGAGCAGGTCGTCGATGTTGGGCACGCGACGGAGGGCGATCTGCGAGCCCGGGAGGAACGCATCGACGCCCATGAGATCGACCACGACGCCGCCCTTGATCTTCTTGGTTAGCGTGCCCGTCACGGGCTGATCGGTCTCGTAGGCGACCCGAATGCGCTCCCACACGCGCATGAAGTCCGCCTTCTTCTTCGACAGCACGACCGAGCCCTCGTTGTCCTCGAGATGCTCGAGCAGCACCTCGACTTCATCGCCGGGCTTGAGGTCCGGAAGGTCCTTGAACTCTTCGAGCGGGATCGTCCCTTCGGATTTGAACCCGATGTCGAGGACGACCATGTTGTCGCGGATCTCGAGAACCGTCGACTTGACGATCTCGCCCTCCTCGATCGACGCGAGGGTCCCGTTGTACATGTCGACCATCGCATCGTACTCGTCCGACGAGTATTCATCCTCGTCGTAGAGCTCGGGGCGACGGTTCGCGAGCGGGCGCAGCTGCGCGCGCTGCAGGTCGCGCTTCTCGCGCGCCGTCAGTCCGCTACCCATGCCGAAACTGGCGTTCAGGGCCGCGGCGAACGATCCGTCCTGCGAGTCCTGGGTGGTGTTAGTGTCGAGCTCGGTCATACCGAAGCTGCTCTCCGAACCGCGGAGTGTTTAGGCTCGCCGCGTCGAGTCATGAAGGATGGGTCACCGCGGCCGAACGTCGGTCCCGCAGCGCGAACCTTGCATGATAGTGCGCTTCCCCTCGCGCGTCAACGCGTCGCAGCGCGGAAGTGCGTATTGCAACGCGACTTACACGGTCGAGCTCGGTTGAGGCGCGGCCGCGCGGCCGGCTGCGGGCAGCGCCTGCACGAGCGCGACGATGCGGTCGACCTGCTCCGCCTGCGTCAGGTACGTGGTGTCGAGCAGAATCGCGTCACGCGCCTGCACCGTCTGCGTTGCGTCGCGCGCGTCACGCTGCACGAGACGGTCGGTTTCGGCAGCGATCTCGACCGCATCCGGCGCCCGCCCGTGTTGCTGCAGCAGGCGACGCCGGGCCCGCTCCCACGGGTCCGCGACGAGGAAGATCTTCAGCGCGGCGTCGGGGAAGACGACGGTTCCAATGTCGCGCCCGTCGACCACGACGGAGTGCGACACGGCAGCCGCGCGGACGCGCTCGTTCACCCAGGCGCGAACGGCGGCCATCTGCGCGACCGCCGACACGTGCCGCGTGACCTCCGTGCCACGCACCGCCTCGGCGACCGAGATCCCGTCGATCGCCGGATCGAAGCCGGCCAGGACCGGAACCAGCGCGACGCGCGCGGCGTCGCGAACGAGCGCCTCGCCAGTCCACGCGTCGGCCGCCGCGCCGTGCTCGCGCAACCCGAGGAGCGTCACGGCGCGGTAGAGCGCGCCGGAGTCGACGTGGTGAAACCGGAGCCGTTCGGCGACCCAGCGCGCGGTCGACGACTTGCCGCTCGCCGCGGGCCCGTCGATCGCGACGACGATCGGCGCCGATGGCGAGGACGTAATCGTCATGACCGAACCACCGCCCCGGCGAGATCGCGCCAGAACGCGGGATACGACACGTCGACGCACGCCGGGTCGTCGATGCGCACGTCGCTCCCGGCGAGCGCGCCGAGCACGCCGAAGGCCATGGCGAGCCGGTGGTCGCCGTGCGTCGCGACCGCGCCGCGGAACGCGCGCGGGCCACGGCCGTGGACGACGAACCCGTCGGGCAGCTCGTCCGCGTCGACGTCGACGGCGCGCAAGTTCGCGACGACCGCGGTGATCCGATCGCTCTCCTTCACCCGCAGCTCGGCGGCGCCCCGCACGGTGGTGTCGCCGTCCGCGCACGCGGCCACGCAGGCGAGGAGCGGCAGTTCATCGATCATCGCCGGAACGTCGGCGGCCGCGATCTCGACGCCGCGCAACGCCGCGCCCGACCGTGCGACGACGGTGCCGACGGGCTCCCCCCCCTCGGCGCGGCGGTCGGCGTAGTCCAGCGTCGCACCCATTCGCGCGAGGACATCGAAGAAGCCGGTCCGCGTCGGGTTGAGACAGACGTCGGGCAGCATGAGCGTTCCGTCAGACGAAAGGACGGCGAGCGCGGCGAAGAACGCGGCCGACGACGGATCGCCCGGAACCGCGACGTCGAGCGACGCGAGCCGCTGCCCCGGGGGGAGCCACACGGCCCCGTCGCGGACGTACACGTCCACCCCGCGCGCGGCGAGCATGCGCTCCGTGTGATCCCGCGACGGGTGCGGTTCGCGCACGACGACCTCGACGCCGCCGAGCAGGCCGGCAAGGAGGATGGCGCTCTTGACCTGCGCGCTCGCGCTCGGGCTAGTCCAATCCAGCGGCGTGAGCTCCCCGCCCGTGATCATCATAGGAAGCCGCGCGCCCGGTTCGTCGAATCGCACGTCGGCGCCCATCGCGCCGAGCGGATCGGCGATGCGGGCCATCGGACGCCGCGAGAGGGACGCGTCGCCGACGAAGCGCGTTGCGAACGGTTGGGCCGCGGCGACGCCGGCGAGCAAGCGCGTCGTCGTGCCGCTGTTCTCGCAGCGGAGCGCGTCGGTCGGCGGGCGAAGGGCGCCGCCGCGGACGTGCGTGCCGTCGGAGTCCTCGGCGATCTCCGCACCGAGCGCGCGCAGCGCACCAGCCGTCGCGCGCACGTCGGCGCCGCCCTGCAGTCCACGCACGCGCGATACGCCGGGCGCGATCGCCGCGAGCATCAGCGCCCGGTGGCTGATCGACTTGTCGCCAGGCACGCGCACCGTGCCGCGGACCGCCGTGCGCGCCAAGCCTAACGCAGCCACTGTTCGAGTGCGGTCGCGAGGTCGGTGCGCTCGTCGCGGTACTTGACGATGACGGGCGTCTGCAACGTGAGCCCTTCGGCTTCGGCCCACGCGCCACGCACGCGCCGCGCGCCCGGCACGACGACGGCGGCCTCGGGAATCTCGAGTGGCGCGTCGGACGTCGCGCGGTAGACGGTCTCGCGCACGAGGTCGTAGACCGGCGTGCCGCGGGTGAGCACGACGCCTGCGGCGAGCACGGCGCGGCGCCGCACGACGGTTCCCTCGTACACGCCGCAGTTGCCGCCAACGAGCGCGTCGTCCTCGATCACGACCGGCGCGGCGTTGACCGGCTCGAGCACGCCGCCGATCTGCGCGGCCGCGCTCAGGTGCACGCGCGCGCCGACCTGCGCGCACGATCCGACGAGCGCGTGCGAGTCGACCATCGTCTCCGCGCCGACCCATGCGCCGACGTTGACGTACATCGGCGGCATGCAGACGACGCCGCGCCCGAGGTGCGCGCCGCGGCGCACGGCGGATCCGCCCGGCACGAGGCGCACGCCAGCGTCGAGCGTCAGCGGCCGCGGAGGGACCGTGTTCTTGTCGTAGAAGCGGAACCCGGGCGAGTGCCCGTCGCCGGGCGACATGTCGACCACGCGGCCCAAGCGGAACGCGAGGAGGATGCCCCGCTTCACCCACGGAACCGCGCCCCACCGTCCGTCGTCGCCGCGTTCGGCCGCGCGCAGCTCGCCCGCTTCGAGCGCGTCCAACAGCGCGTCCACGGTCGACGCGGCATCATCGGGCAGCGGTTCGCCCGCGGGCGCGTCGGCCGCGGCAGTGACGCGCGCGGCCAGATCGAGGGTGACGTCAGGCATGCGAGAGCTCCGCCGCACCAGGCGTATGCGCGAAGGCGCCGGCCGCGTCGAGCGCGCGCCGGACGAGATCGCGGTGCGCGTCGGCGAGCGGCACGAGCGGCAGGCGGAGCACGTCCTCGCAGAGACCGAGCATCGCGAGCGCAGCCTTCGCCGGGATCGGGTTGGACTCGACGAACGCCGCGTCCATCCACGGCGTGAGCCGGCGGTGCATGTCGAGGGCCGCATCCGATTCGCCGGTTGCCGCCATGTCGCAGAGCTGGGCCATCGCGCGCGGCGTTGCGTTGGACACGACCGAGATGACACCGTCCGCGCCGAGCCCGATCATCGACAGCGTGAGCGCGTCCTCACCGGAGAGCACGACGAACCCGGCAGGTCGATCACGCAGGATCGCATCGACCTGCGCGAGGTTCCCGGACGCTTCCTTGACGGCTACGATGTTGGGCACCTGCGCAAGGCGCAGCGTCGTCGCCGGTTCCATGTTGCTCGCCGTTCGTCCGGGTACGTTGTACAGCACGATCGGCAGGTCGACGGCGTCGGCGATCGCGCGGAAGTGCGCCTCGATGCCACGCTGCGGCGGCTTGCTGTACATCGGCGACACGTGGAGCAGGTGCGTCGCGCCCGCGTCGCGCATCGCGTGCGAGAACGCGATCGCCCGCTGCGTGTCGTTGGAGCCCGCGCCGGCGACGACGGGCACCCGTCCGCCGACCTCGTCGACGACGATCTCGACGACGTGGCGGTGCTCGTCGGCGGTGAGCGTCGCCGCCTCACCCGTCGAGCCGCACGGTACCAGGAAGTGCACGCCCTCGGCGAGTTGCCACGCGACGAGGCGGCGGAGCGCGGGTCCGTCGACGGCACCGTCGCGCGTGAATGGCGTCACGAGGGCGGTTCCGCAGCCGCGGAGCGCGACGCCGGCGGACGCGGACGCAGTGCCACGCGGCCGAACCGGAGCGGCAGGGAACTGCCCGACGAGTTCGGGATCGGTCATCTCAAACCTCTGCAGCACCGGTTGTCGGCGCGAGCACGTCCTGCATGGTGTAGACGCCGGGCGGCCGGTCCGCCGCGAGCCAGCGCGCGGCGACGAGCGCGCCGGACGCGAACACGCGTCGGTCGCGCGCCTCGTGCGTCACGCGAAGCTGCTCGAACGGCGCGTCGAAGATGAGCGTGTGGGTGCCGGGCACGGCACCGACGCGGACGCTCGTGATCTCGGGACGCTGCACCTCGCGCCCAACGTCGGCCGCGACCGCGTCGGCGAGCGCGAGAGCCGTGCCGGACGGGGCGTCCTTCTTTGCGGCATGGTGCGTTTCGACGAGATGCGAGGCGAATCCTGCTTCGGTGAGCACGGCGGCGAGCCGGCCGACCACGCCGAGCAGTGCGTTCACGCCGAGCGAGAAGTTGGCGGCGACGAGGACGCGCGCGCGTGCCGTGTCGAGTTCGGCCCGGAGCGCCGCGTCGGGCGCGCCCCAGCCGGTCGTGCCGACGACGACGGGGCAGCCGACGCGTGCGCACGCGCGCAGATTCGCGAGCGCCGCGGCCGGTTCGGTGAACTCGATCGCGACCTGCGCGCCGCCTAACGTGTCACGGTCGATCGCGTCGCCGCGGCCGAGCATGGCGACGACGTCGACGGCATGATCGGCGGCGAGCGCCTCGATCGCGCGGCCCATCCGCCCGCGCCCGATGAGCGCGGCGCGAACGCGCGTATGGGCGACGGCCGCCCTCACGACGAGGTCGCCGCTGCCGGCGGAAAGAACGCGTCGTGCAGGCGCTGCATCGCCGGGCCGACGTCATCGGCCTCGATCACAAGCGTGAGATTGATGCCGGTCGCGCTCACGGTCGCCATGTGGACGCGCACGCCCGGGCCGAGCGCCGTGAAGGCTTGGGCGAGCGCCGTCGGGTCGTCCGTCAGCCCTGCGCCGACGACGGCGACGATCCCGCGCCCGCGCTCGATGCTCACGTCGCCGAACGCCCGCAGATCGGCGACGAGCGCGTCAAGGCGGGACGCGTCGTCGAGCGTGACGCTGAGCGACACCTCCGAAGTGGCGATCACGTCGACCGACGTGTCGTGTCGATTGAACACGTCGAACACGTTCCGGAGATACCCGTGCGCGAGCAGCATCCGCGCCGAGCGGAGCTTCACCACGGTGACGTCACCCTTGGCCGCGACCGCACTCACCGCGCGGCGTGGTGCGTCGGCCGTGATGAGGGTGCCCGTGCCCTCGGGTCGCCGCGAGTTGTAGACGTACACCGGAATGCCGCGGCGGACCGCCGGCGTGATCGTGCTCGGGTGCAACACCTTCGCGCCGAAGCTCGCCAGCTCCGCGGCCTCGTCGAACCGGATGCGCTCGATGAGGCGGGCGTGCGGAACGACGCGCGGGTCCGCGGTGAGCATGCCATCGACGTCGGTCCAGATCTCGATCGCGTCGGCCTGTAAGGCGGCGCCGAGCAGCGAGGCGCTGTAGTCCGATCCGCCGCGGCCTAGCGTGGTCGTCACGCCATCGCGCGTCGCGCCGACGAAGCCACCGGTGACGGGCAGCCGACCCTCACGCAGCAGCGGCAGGATCCGGTCGCGCGCGGCCGCGGCGATCGCCTCGGCCTGCGGTTCCGCGCGGCCGAACGCGTCGTCCGTGATCATCAGCTGGCGCGGGTCGATCGCTTCGGCGTCGACGCCGCGCGTGCGGAGTGCGGCGGCGACGATCGGCGCGGACAGCAGCTCGCCCTGCGCCGCGATCGCGTCGAGCGTACGCGGGGTGAGATATCCAAACACGCTGAGCGCCTCGGCGAGCCGCGCGAGCTCGTCGAACGACGCGCTCACCTCGCCGGCCAGATCGGCGCCGTCGTCCCCGACGACGAGCGTCGCCGCGGCATCGAGGTGCCGCTGCCGAAGCGCGGCCACCGCGCTCAGCGCTCCGACGAGGTGACCGCGTGCGGCCTGCTCGGCGAGGGCGAGCAGCGCGTTGGTCACGCCGGCCATCGCGGAGACGACGACGAGCGGGCGGGCGACGGCACGGCCACGCACGATCTCGGCGGCGCGCGCGATCGCGGCCGCATCGCCGACGGACGTTCCGCCGAACTTGACGACGATCATGAGGCGATGATCGCCG
>DASWUT010000868.1:0-1566 GCA_036401455.1 Gemmatirosa sp.
GCTTGGCGGTGGCGCGCTTGGCGGTGGCGCGCTTGGCGGTGGCGCGCTTGGCGGGCGCGCGCTTGGCGCCCTTGGGTGCGCTCTTCGGACCACTCTTCGGCGCGCTCCGGGTGGTGCCCTTCGCGCTGCCGGCGGCCTTGGTGTTCGCCTTGGCCGGGGTCGCGCTCGAGGACGCACCGCGCGCCTTACTGGACGCCGCGCCGCTCCGCGCGGTGGGCTTGATGCCGGACGTGGTACCGGACGTGGTGCCCTTCGACGCCGAACCCGAGGCGCCACCCTTCGACGTGCCGTTCTTGCCCGAGCTGCTCCGCGGACGCGAACCCGACGTGGTATCGCCCGAAGCCTTGGAACGAGTCGCCATGTGATGGTCTCCTGGTGGGAGGTGTGCCCGCGCCCCACGCAAGAATTGGGCGCAACACGCGGATTGCGCGCCCAACGCACGGAAAAAGTGCACCGTTTCGTCCGGAGTCGGTGGAAATCGGTGTCGTGCGTGGTGTCATCCGGGTGTTAGACGGTTGTTAGACCGCGCGGGTTTCGCCGTGGCGCGGGACCCAGAGGCGCGACGGGTCGCGTCCCGCGGCGGTCCATGCCGCGCGCGTGCGACGCGGCGGCTCGTCGATCGGCTCGTCGGTGAGTTTGAACGTGCCGAAGTGCGTCGCGCCGAACACGGGGTCGGGCGCATCGGGGTGCGACGCACGCTGGCCGGCACACAGCGCGGCGTACGCGGCGAGCGCATCGTCCGGGTCGCAGTGCACGGGGCGCATGAACCAGCGCGGCGCGTACGCGCCGACCGGCAACAGCGCGAGCGCGACGGGCCCGCAGCGTTCCGTGACCGCCGCGAAGTCGGGGTGCAGCCCGCTGTCGCCGGCGAAGTACACGGCCCGGCCGCCGTCCGCACCGCCGTCCGCACCGCCGTCCGCACCGCCGCGCGCGCGCAGCACCCAGCCGCACCACAGCGTGCGGTCGCGATCGTTCAGGCCGCGCCCGGAGAAGTGCTGCGCGGGGACGCACGTGGCCGCGATGGGCCCGGCGTCGGCCCGGTCCCACCAGTCGCGCTCGGTGACCGCACCGGTGGGCACGCCTAACGCCGAAAGCCGCGCCCCGACGCCGAGCGGCGCGAGCCAGCACGCACCCGGGTGGCGCGCGACGAGGCGGCGCACGGTGGGAACGTCGAGGTGGTCGTAGTGGTCGTGCGAGAGCACGACGAGGTCGATCGGTGGCAGCGCGTCGAAATCGACGCCAGGAGGGGTGAAGCGCTTCGGCCCCGCGAATGACACGGGCGACGCGCGTTCGCTCCACACGGGATCGAGCAGTACGTTCTGCCCCGCGAGCTGCAGGAGGAACGTCGCGTGGCCGACCCACGTCGCGGTGACCGAGTCGACGGGCGCGCGCGGTACGGCGAACGCGCTCGCAATGCGCGGGAACACGACGCGAGGGTCGGGATCGGCGGCGCGGCGATGCATGACGCGTTCGACGACGAGCCAGCGCGCGAGCGCGACCGTCCCGGAGGGGGAGCCGGTCGGCCAGGGATTCGCGAATCCGCCGGGGGGGTGGTGGTGGGAACGG
>DASWUT010000869.1:0-14304 GCA_036401455.1 Gemmatirosa sp.
AGTAGAGGTGGCGCGCGGTCACCTGCTGTGCGGACGCCATCCACGGACGCCGCGTCTGTTCGGTCGCGACGTACGCGTTGAGCACCTGCTGGTAGGTGCCGTAGCGGCGGAGGTCGTAGAACCGCTGTCCCTCCATCGCCAACTCCAGCCGGCGCTCGTACCGGACGGCCGTGCGCGCTTCGTCCTGGCTGGCGAACGGGGTCGTGTAGAGACCGACCTTGTACGTCGCCCAGGTGATGCTCGGATCGTTGATCGGCACGGCGATGCTCGCCTTGTCGACGCCCGGACCCTGCGCCTTCTGGCCCGCCCGCGTCCGGATCTGGTTGACGATCGTCCGCGCGTTTTCGAGCGACCCGGCCTCGACCTCGGCCTCGGCCAGGTTCAGCAGCAGATCTCCGTAGCGGTAGGCGTGGATCTTGACCGAGTTGAGCTGCGTCGGCGTCCAGCCAACGTTGCTCTGCGCGCCGCTCGACTTCTCGTGGACGTTCTTCCGCGGGCTGTAGAACCCGCTGTAGCCTGGCGCCCGGATCCACGTCGGCGCGTGCGGCCCCCAGTCCTTGTACGGCACGCCGTCGCGGCCGACCGTCCAGTCCAGCCGCGGGTCGACGGGCGTCGTCGATCCGGCGACGAAGTTCGAGTTGTTCGCGTTCCAGTTCGGGTTCGTCAGCGCCGCCGGGAGCCCGGTCACCGGGTCGACGGCGAAGAAGTTGACGAGGTTCTGCGACGGCTGGTGGAAGCCGCAGCAGCCGAACGGACTGCCCGAATGCGGGAAGTTGAGCCGCTCGCCGTAGTTGGCGTTATCGCCGTCCGGCTCGCCGTCGTTCACCGCGGCCTGGTACGCCAGGATGGTCTCCGGCCCGTTCTGCAGCTCGTTGAACCCGGTCCAGACATGGTCGTAGCTCGTCTCGAGCGCGTAGGGGCCCGTCGCCTGAACGTTGCGCAACGTCGTCAGCGCATCCCCCCACTGGCCGGCGTACACCTGGACGCGTCCCTTGTACGCCTTCGCGGTCCACGACGTGGCCCGGCCCTTGGCGCCGTTCCGTGGCGTCGCCGGCAGCAGGACGGCGGCCGAGTCGAGGTCCTTCTCGAGCGCCGTGATGACGTCGGCGGCCTTGATGTTCGGCTTCCGGAAGTCCGTATCGGTTTCGTAGTAGTACGGGATGTTGCCCCAGACGCGGTACGCCTCGAAGTGGTAGTACGCGCGCAGGAAGATCGCCTCGCCCGCGATCGCCTTGGCGTCCGCGTCGGAGATCGCGCCGGCCTGTGCGCGGACCGTCTTGAGCAGGCTGAGCGTCGAGTTGGCCCGCGAAACGCCCTCGTAAACGCCGCGCCACTTGTCGTTCAGCAGCCCGTCGGTGTTGGCCGTCGACCACTGATAGAGGTCGACGTCGGTCACCGCACCGTAGTCGCCGGCCTGCGACCCCTTGTAGGCGTCGTCGCTCGTCGTGCTGCCCCAGAGCCAGTTGCTCGGGGTGTAGGTCCCCGTGTTGCCACCCACGGCCCCGTTCCAATCCATGGCGCGGTACGCGCCGATCAGGGTCGCCTCGACGCCCGCCTGGTTGGAGAGCGTCGTCTGGCTGAGGGCGCCCTGAGGCGCGGCAGCATCGGACAGGGTGTTCTTGCACCCGGACAACCCGAGCGCGCCAAGCAGCGGCAGCGCGCTGCCGAGCAGCAGGGCGTACTTCGACTTATGTCGCGACGTGTATGTCATCGGCGTGTATGTCATCGGCTCGCTATTCCTCGGAGGCGGATCGTTAGAAGCTCGTGGTGATCCCGATGGAGAACGTGCGGCTGCTCGGGTACACGCCGGTGTCGACACCGCGGAACAGGTCGCGCTGGTCGAGGGCGCCGATGCCGCCGGTGCCACCGCCCGTCGTCAGGCCTGCCGCCGGGAGCGAGGGATCGAGGCCGTCATAACCGGTGATCGTGAACAGGTTCTCGGCCTGGACGTAGATACGCGAGCCGCCCGGGAGGAACCGGATACCGGTCGTCGGAAGGGTGTAGCCGAGCTGCACGGAGCGCAGGCGGACGTACGACCCGTTCTCGACGTAGTAGCTGCTTGGCGCACGGCTGTACGTGTCGTTGACGTCCAGCCGCGGGTACTTGGCATTCAGGTTGGTCGGCGTCCACGAGTTCTTGAGCAGGTCGTTGCGAACGTTGGTCTCGAAGTCCTGGAAGACGTAGAAGTCCTTCTGGGCGTCGAAGATCTTGTTGCCGAACGTGCCGAAGAGGGTGGCGCCAAGGTCGAAGCGTCCGCGCCGGATCTCGCCGTCGAGGCCGCCCGTGAACTTCGGGTGCGGCGAGCCGATGATCGTCCGGTCGGCGAGGGTGATCTTTCCGTCGCCGTTCACGTCCTTGAACTTGATCCGGCCGGGCGCGGCGCCGTCCTGCGCCGGGCTGTTCTTGACGTCGGCCGAGTCCCTGAAGTACCCGTCGGCCTGGTAGCCGTAGAACGAGCCGATCGGGTCGCCGACCTGGTTGATGACGAACGTGCCGATACGGGTCGAGGCCGGGCTGAAGAACGAGTTCGAGCCGCCGTCGATGCGGAGGATCTTGTTGTTGTAGTGGCTGCCGTTGAACGACAGGCTCCAGTTCCGGTCGCGGTGCCCGACCGAGAAGTCGTAGCCGCGGTTCCGCATCTCGCCGATGTTGACGAACGGCGGAAGGGCCGCGCCCGCGGTGCCCGGCGTCGCCGGGGCGAACAGCAGGTTGTTCGTCGTGCGGTTGTACACGTCGAGCACGACGTTCAGGTTGTTGTGGAAGAACGCGACGTCGGTCCCGGCGTTGACGCTGCGGTTCTCCTCCCACTTCAGATCGGGGTTGCCGAGCGAGATCAGCCGGTAGCCGACCACCGAGTTGGAGTTGGACCCGGTGATGTTGTAGTAGGTCTGGTTGCGAGTGCCGCCAAACTGGTCGACGACGCGCCCGGCCGGGATCTGCTGGTTGCCGGTGATGCCGTAGCCGATGCGGACCTGCGCGTCCGAGACGACGGAGCCCGGCTGGAAGAACGACTCGTTGGTCAGGTGCCAACCGAGGCCCACGGCGGGGAACGTTCCCCAGCGGTGCTCGGGGCCGAGGCGGGACGAGCCGTCGCGACGGACCGTGAAGTTCGCGGTGTACCGGTCGGCGTACGTGTAGTCGGCCTTGCCGAAGAACGAGAGCAGGGCGCTCTGGTCGCCGTTGGTGTAGATGGCCTTCGTCGAGGCGTCGCCGAGCGCGTCCTGGATGTAGCGCGCGTCGGTGGAGGTCGAGATGAGGCCGTTGACGCTGCCCTCGGCGTAGTTGAGGTGCGTCTCGTTGATCTCCTGCCCGACGAGCACCGACAGGCTGTGGTCGCCCGACTTCCGGCTGAACCGCGCGGTGTTGCTCCACGTCCAGTCGATCGACTGCGAGCTGTTCTCGTAGTACCCGCTGCTGCCGGTCGGCTCGGAGTTCTCGGGCGTGGCCGGGTTGAGCTGGTTGTACGAGCTCGAGACCAGGTTGCCGCCCAACTGGGTGCGCAGGGCGATGCTCGGGGTGAGGTCGACGTTGCCGAAGACGTTGCCGAACACGCGGCCGTTGTTCGTCGTGTTGTCCTTCGCGGCGTAGGCGAGCTTGAGCGGGTTGCTGTTGTTGCCCAACCCGACCGCCTTGCCCGAGGCGAAGTTCCCGTTGATGTCGTAGATCGACACGACGGGCTGCATGAGGATGTTCTTGCCGAGGATGCTCGTCTCGCCGTAGGCGTCGCCCGCGAGGCCGCCGGCCGAGCGGTCGAGGGTGAAGGCGGCGTTCTCGCCGACCGTCAGCTTACCGCGCGTGAACGACGTGTTGGCGCGTACGCTTCCGCGCCGGAGGTAGTTGTACGCCGCGGTGCCGCCCTGGTCGAAGTAGTTGAACGACACGGCGTACGCGGTGGCCGCACCGCCGCCCGAGACGTCGAGGTTGACGTTGCTCGTCTGCGCGGACCCGAACACGGCCTTCCACCAGTCAGTCCCGGCGCTGCCGGGCATGATCAGGTTGTTGGGGTACTGGTAGTTCGACGTGTTGACGTTGGTGCACGTCGTGTTGGAGCCGCAGTACGTGTACTTCGGGACCTGCGGATTATTGGGGTCGCCGTAGAGGTTCCGGCCGTAGACGAGCGTCTGAATCGTGTCGAGCGGGTAGCCCGCGTTCAGGTAGCTCTGCTTGACGACCTGGAAGTAGTCGAGCGCGCTGTTGAGGAGGAACTTGTCGTAGCCGTTGACCGGCGTCGCCACGCCGGTGTTGGCGCGGACGCGGACGCGGGGCGGCCCCGACGCGCCGCGCTTGTTGGTCTCGATGATGATGACGCCGTTGCTCGCGCGCGATCCGTAGATCGATGCGGCCGAGGCGTCCTTCAGCACCTGGATCGACGCGATGTCTTCCGGGTTGAGCCAGTTGGCGTACGTGTCCTGGACCGGCGTGCCGTCGATGATGTAGAGCGGGTCGTTGTTCTGGAACGACGAGATGCCGCGGATGCGCACGGTGGCGCGCGCACCGGGTGAGCCACTCGCATTGACGTTGACGCCGCTCACGCTGGCGTCGAGCCGCTCCAGGACGCTCGCCGAGGTCTGGCGCTGGGTCGCGGCGACGTCGACGCTCGCGACCGCGCCGGTGATCTCGGAGCGCCGCTGCGCGTCGCCGCCGTAGCCGCTCGTGACGACCACCTGCTCGAGCAGGGTGAGGCGCGACATCGTGACGTTGATCGTCGTCCGGCCTTCGATCGGCGTCGTGTAGCGTGTGAAACCGACGAAGCTGATGGCCAGCGTGCCGTTCGTGGGCGCCGAGATCGAGTAGCGTCCCGTGCTGTTCGTGAGGACGGCGGAATCCACTCCGACGACGCGCACCGATGCGCCGACGATGGGTCCACCGCCGGGGGCCGACACCGTCCCGGTCACCCGGATCCGCTGCGCCGACGCCACTGCGGCGGCCACCATCAGCATCGGGACTAGCGAGCAGCATGTCGCCGCAGTCCGTAAGAATTGCGGGTGACTCCGCGAACGCGCCGGGCGATCTGGCAACATCGTCTTCATCGTGATTCCTCCGAGTGGCGTGGCTGGGTTCCGGACCGGCAGCGCCGGCACGCGCGCGCGTCGCGCGACCCCGGCGTGGGCGCTGCGCGTGCTGCACGAAACTGGCGACCAACGCACGTGCGGGTACGGGCACGCGATCCGGCCCACCGAAGTGCCGGGGGCGGCGCGAGCCTGTGTGTACGCGAATTGGAAGTGCCTATAACGCACTCGGTACAACGGTTGTCAAGAGCGAGTTGGACCACTGATTGTCAAGAGCAGCAAACACGACCGCCGGACGCGGGGCAGACACGCCAAATGCTGCCCAACGCGCGACCTGCATCGCGCCGCGGTGCACCGCGTGTGCGGCGACACGCACGTGTGCCACGTCACCAGCGCCGCCGTGCGGGGCTCGTAAGCTTGGCCCCAACGCAGGCCGACGTGGCGCGGACGCTACGCGTGGCGCCACGCCGGGGGCGCTATGCGCACCACGTGCTGCGCCCGCGCAACAGGTGCGCGGGCGGACGGGTCCGGGCCGCATCGGCGGCCGCATGCCTAACGCAGCGGCGAGTAGTCCGTCGGGTCCAGGAACACCGACTCGACCTTCTCGACGATCTTGCCGTCCGCCTCGGACGCGGCCTGCACGCGGCGCCATTCGGGGTCCTGCCCGAACGCCGCCCAGTTCCGTGCGGCGGCCTCGCGGCTCGGATGCGCGAGCAGGTAGACGAGAGTGTTGGGTGCGCGGGTCGAGTCCTCGGGCGTCCAGTACCCGACGTTGGTCATGCCGTGGCGCGCGAAGATCCCGAGCGTGTGCTCGCGGAAGCGCCGCTGAAGCGCGGGGAGGCGCCCCGGAGCCGTCGTGTACGTCCGCAACTCGAAGACGCGTGCCGCCGTGTCGACGAGGCCGATTGGCGCAGCTGGCGCGGCCGGGGGCGGCCACTCGGTACGGCGGCCGACCGAGACGCCGGCGGCGAAGGTCGCGAGGAGGAGCGCGGGAACGAGCGACGGTCGGCTCATCGATGAACGCGTCGAGACGGTGGCGGGTGGGCGCGGTGGCGGGTGGCCGGTGGCCGGTGGCCGGTGGCCGCGAAGCCAGGCCGGCGCACGCCGAAGATACGCGCGGGCGCGCCTACCGCACGGGCTCGAAGCGCGCGGTCCACCCGCCGCCCTCGCCAAGGTGGACGCGGAGCGTGTCCGACGCGGTCACGCGACGCACTACCCGTTTGTAGTCCCGGGCGTCCTTGCCGACGTTGACGCCGTCCTGAACGATGTCGGCCTGATACGGACCGGCGCCGAGGAACGCCAGGGCGATCGTGAGGTCGCGCGGGGTCCAGTTGGTCATCGCGCCCACGTACCAGGTCGCGTCCTTGCGGCGCGCGACGGCGACGAACTCGCCAACCGCCCCGTCGAGCGGCACCGTCTCGTCGAACGTCGTCGGCACCTTCGCGATGAAGTCCGTGCTCTCCTGCTCGGCCTGATAGTTGGTCGGGCTGTCGGCGAGCATCTGGAGCGGCGCGTCGAAGATCGTGTACATCGCGAGCTGGTGCGTGCGCGTTCCGTGACTCATCGGCGTCGCGTTGCTGGCCCGGAAGTCGTTGCGGGTCGCGTTGCGCATCGCGCCGGGCGTGTAGTCCATCGGCCCGGCGAGCATGCGGACGTAGGGCGCGGTCACGTCGTAGCGCGGCACGTCGTCGACCGGCGTCCACTTGACCTGCTCCATCCCCTTCACGCCCTCGCTGTTGATGACGTTGGGAAAGGTGCGCTGCAGCCCCGTCGGCTTGTACATCCCGTGCAGGTCAAGCAGCAGATGGTTGGCCGCCGCGCGCTCCGCGATGTGGTAGACCGACTCCACCGCCTTCTGGTCGTCGCGGTCGAAGAAGTCGATCTTGAACCCGCGGACGCCCATCCGCGCGTACATCGGGAAGAGGGTGTCCTCGTGGCCGCGGACGTCATGCCACGCGGCCCAGAGGAGCACGCCGACATGCTTCTGCTGGGCGTACGCGATGAGCGCCGGGAGGTCGATGCCGGGCCGCGTCCGGGTGAGGTCGCGCCCGGCGGACCAGCCCGCATCCATGACGAAGTACTCCAACCGGTTGGCCGCGGCGAAGTCGATGTAGTAGCGGTACGTCGGCATGTTGATGCCGCTGACGAAATCGACGCCACGCAGGTTCCAGTCGTTCCACCAGTCCCACGCGGCCTTGCCGGGGCGCACCCACGCGGTCGCGTCCGCGACGCGCGACGGCGCGGCGAGCTTGTACACGACGTCGTTGTTCAACAGGTCGGCGTCGCGCGCCGCGACCGCCACGCCGCGCCACGGCAGCATGCGCGTCCCCGCGACGTGCGCGATGAGGTCCTCGCGCTCGGGGACCGTGGTGTTCAGACCGCGCTCCTCCTCGCGCTTGGGATACGGCGCGAACACGCCCTGGAAACCGCGACGGGTCGACGGGTTGGGGCGGAGGAACATCCCCGGATACGCCTCGAGATCGGCTTCGAGCACGACCGCCCGTGCGCCGCCCGGCAGCTGGACGAGCAGGGGCGAGTAGGACAGCGTGTCGGGTCTGATCGCCGACAGCCGCTGCACGTCGTAGTGCGCCTCCTGGGCGGAGATGTAGGGATCGCCGTTCCGGATGTCGCGAACGAACGGAACGTGGGCCGTATCGTCGTCGGCGAAGTTGAAGTTGACGGTTTCGGTGCGAATGGCGACCTCGCCCGGGCGGCGCAGCACGAAGCGGTACGCCACGCCGTCGTCGTAGGCGCGCAGCACGACCCCGTACGCCGCGTTCATCGTGACCGTGAGCTGGTGGTAGCGATCGCGAATCGTGGCTTTCTGGTAGGCGACGGGGGTGAGCGTCGCATCCCCGGTGCTGGGCGTGGTCGCGCGGACGACGGGGTTGGCGCCGAGCACCTCGCCGGACTGCAGGGTGAGGGCGAGGAGCGACGGCGTGATGACGGGCGCGCCGTCCCGGTCGACCGACCACGTGAGGTCCGCGCCGGTCCGGAGCGTGATCCGGAGGTGGCCGTCGGGGGACGTGACCTGGTAGGTGGACGGCCGTTGGGCGAGCGCCGGTGCAGCGGAGAGGGCGAGCGCGAGGCAGAGAGCGCGAGGCATGCGGGAATGGGCGCGAGTCGTCGAGGCGGGGCGGGGCGGGCGGGCCGAAGTTGGACAGCACCCGACCGCGATGCAACGCGCGCGTGTTGGGAGGCGCGTGTTGGGGGGCGCGTGTTGGGGGGGCGCGTGTTGGGAGGATCGAGCGCGCCGCGGCGTGCATGGCCGCGTCGCGTCGTCCGCGTGTGTGCCGGCGCGGTATCTCGCGTTCGGCGCGGCCGTGCGCGGCGGACCATATTCGGGACGGGACGCGCGTGCCGTGCGTGCCGACACCCAACCCGGACCATGACGCGCTCCCTCTTCGCGCGCGCGGCTGCGCTCGTGCTCGCGGCGCTCTTCGCTCGAATCGCGGTCGCGCAACCGGTCCGCGGCTCTGCCCGGGTGAGCGCCGGCGTGAGCGTCGGTGTGACCACTGACGCCCGGACGGCGACCGCCGACCCGCAGTTCGACTGGTTCGAGTATGCGGGGCGCGACTCGGTGTTCGAGGCGGCGCGCCCCGGCCCTGGCGCGTACGAGAACCCCATCATCGCGGGCTTCTACCCGGACCCGAGTGTCACGCGCGTGGGCGGGGACTACTACCTCGTCAACTCGACGTTCGGCTACTACCCGGGCATCCCGGTCTGGCATAGCCGCGACCTGGTCCACTGGACGCAGATCGGCAACGTCATCGACCGGCCGTCGCAGCTGCGCTTCGACTCGCTGCCGATCACGATGGGCGTGTTCGCCCCGACGATCCGGGAGCACGCGGGCACGTTCTACGTCGTCAACACGTGCGTGCTCTGCGGCGGCAACTTCGTCGTCACCGCCAAGCACGCCGCCGGGCCGTGGTCGGACCCGATCTGGCTGCGCACGATCGACGGCATCGATCCGTCGCTCTTCTTCGACGACGACGGCCGCGTGTACCTCCTGCACACCACCGCGCCGGAGGGACGCGCGCGCTACGAGGGGCACAATGCGATCTGGATGCAGGAGCTCGACCGCGCGACGCTCCAGCCGGTCGGGCCGCACCGGGTGCGCCTCGATGCCGGCGTGCCGCCCGATACGCAGCCCCGCTACATCGAAGGGCCGCACCTGTTGAAGCACGACGGGCGCTACTACCTGAGCGCCGCACAGGGCGGCACCGAGCAGCGGCACGCCCAGGTGATTCTCCGCGCCGAATCGCTGTGGGGGCCATACACGCCCGGGCCGAACAACCCGATTCTCACCCAGCGCACGTTGCCGCCGGACCGCCCCGCTCCGGTGACGTCGACCGGGCACGCCGACATGATCGAGACGCAGGCCGGGGAGTGGTGGGCCGTCTTCCTCGGTGTACGGCCGTACGCGGGCGCGTACACGTTCAACACCGGACGCGAGACGTTCCTGCTGCCCGTGACGTGGAAGGACGGTTGGCCGTTCATCACGACCGATCCGGTTCCGTACGTCCATGCGCGGCCACGCCTTCCGCGCGAGCCCGCGGCGGCCGTCGCGGGCTCGGTGCCGACGAGCGGCAACTTCCGTGTGCGCGACGAGTTCGACGGGCCACGCCTCGCCCCGTCGTGGCTGATGATCCGCACGCCGCGCGATTCGTTCGTCGACCTCGCGTCGACCCCAGGCACCCTCACGTTGCGCGCGCGGCCCGTGGAGCTGAGCGCGCGGGGGCAGCCGTCCTACATCGGGCACCGGCAGCAGCACGCGCGGGCCACGGCGTCGACGGCCATGCGGTACGCGCCGGCGAAGGCGGGCGACAAGGCCGGTCTCGCCGCCTTCCAGAACGACGATCATTATTACCTGCTCGCCGTGACCCTGCGCGATGGCCGCCGCGTGGTGCAGCTCGAGCGGCGCGCGGTGGCGCCAGCGGTGGCCGGGGCCGCGGCGAGCACTCCGGCGGCGCCCGCAGGGCCGCCCGGCGGCGAGGTGCTGGCGCACGCGCCGCTCGACGGGCGGGCCGATGCACCGGTGTACCTGAAGATCGACGCACGCGGCGGGCGCTACGACTTTTCGTACGGCACCCAGCCGGGGCGGTGGACGACCCTCGTGCGCGACGCCGACGGCACGATTCTCAGCACCGACACGGCCGGCGGCTTCGTCGGCGCGACGCTCGGGCTTTTTGCCTATGCGGCGCCGTGAGGTACGTGGTGCGCGAGGTGCTGGACGTCGTGCTCCTCGGCGTGGGCCTCGGCGTCACGGCTGCGGCGCGGCGCCGGCGTACGCCTCGCTGACCGCGCGCACGGCAGGGGCCACCCTGGAATCTGCTGCGACGCCACCGACCGCGCCCGTGTGGTCCGACGGTGGGCGCCTAACGCCTCTCCGACACCGCTCGGCCAGCACCGCTGGCCGGTGCGTCACGTGCTGGGTCGCGCGTACGACTCGAGCACGCCGCAGTTGGGGCACCGCATCGTGGTCACCGGGATGCGCGCCCGCGTATCGATCTTCAGCCCCGTCCAGTAGCTGGTCTGCGGCGCGCCGGGGGACCACTGCTCCTGCACGTTGCCGCCGGACGTCGCATCCGCGACGTATCCCGGCTCCATCGGCGTGCGGCAGCGGATACACGCGATCGTCTGGTTCATCGTTGGTGCGGTGCTGGGTGAAGGCGCTCTCACGCCCGCGTGCCGCGACAACCTATCGGGGCGTCCCGGCCGGTGCCGCGGCGCCCGTGCCGCGTCGGGCTATCCGGTTTTCAGAGGTCCGGCGACCTCGTACGTACTGAGGATGATGCCGGACGGCAGGGCGTTCGTAGTGACGAGTTGGAAGGCGCGGGGCGCGGTGCCCTCGGCGAAGAAGCGCTTCCCCGTACCCAACAGGACCGGGTAGACGAGCAGCAGGACGTCATCGGCGAGCCCGTGTTCGAGCACCGTCGACGTCAGCGTGGAGCTGCCCCAGAGGATCAGGTTCGGGCCGTCCTGCGACTTGATGCGGCGAATCCCCGCGACGATGTCTGGTCCGAGCCCCTCGACCGGGCCCCATGCGAGACTCTCCGGCCGGTGGGTCGCGACGTACTTGGTGGCGGCATTGAGACGGTCCGCCATCGGACTGCGCGGCGCCTTGGGCCAGAAGCCCGACCAGATGTCGTAGGTGCGACGGCCGAGCAGCAGATCGCAGCGCTCGCCGTGCGCCGCCGTCACGGCGTCGCGGCCCTCGGGGGTCCGGTAGGGCGCCGTCCAGTTGTCATGGATCGATGAAGCCGATCGGCGACGTCCGTTGCGGCGATGTCGTGCGCGCCCGGGACAAGTCCGGCGCGCTCGTCGACCGGTCGGTGGTGCAAACGCACGCGCACGGTGCCCGGCCGCTGATGCGGATCCAACTCGCCGACGGTGCGGTGATCCGCGCCACGCCTGCCCACCGGTTCTGGACCGAACGACACGGGTTCGTCGCGGCGCACGAACTGCAGCCAGGCATGAAACTCCACTCGGCCGACAGCACGCGCGAAGTGGCGGTGCACGAGGTCGGGGAAACGTCGGCCGATGCGGAAGGCGTCTGCAATCTGAGCATCGCCTCAGACCACACGTACTTCGTCGGCGAAAGTCGTGTGCTCGTGCACAACGTGAAAATCGCCGGTCCGCTGGACGTCTAGAGCGTGTTACGGCCTTGGCCGGGCACCGCGGCGTTGGTCGCGCATCGCGCGGGCGAGCAGCGGCATCGTGTGGGCGCTGACGTGCAGGGCGCGGAGCATCTCGGCGAGGCGCTCGTAGTCGCGGTCGAGCCGGCGGAAGTTGGCCATCCAGGCGAACGTGCGTTCCACGACCCAGCGCCTGGGCAGCAGCACGAAGCCCTGCCTCGGGCCCGCGTGCTTCACCACGCGCAACTCGACGCCGCGCTGGGCCGCGTCGGCCTCCGGCGCCGCCCCGGTGTAGCCCTGGTCGACAAACGCCGCCGGGACCGTGTGCCCGACCTCGGCCTGCATCTCGGCGCAGAGCTGGGCGACGACGGCCCGCTCCTGTACGTCGGCCGGGCTCACGACGGCGGCCAGCAGGTGCCCGAGCGTGTCGACCGCCAGATGCAGCTTGCGCCCCTGCACCCGCTTGGCGCCGTCGTAGGCGGCCTCCTCACTCGAGGGTCTTGAGCGTGCGGCTGTCGAGGACGAGCGGGTGCCGGCGCGCACCGGAGTCCTCCGTCGAGAGCAGCAGGTAGGGCAGGACGAACGTCCACTCCTCGTCTGGCACGTCGCTCGGGTACGCATACGCCTTCGCCATGCGGCTGCATACCCGCGCCCCTCACGCCCGGCCCAAAGCCGGAACACCGTCTAGGCGATCGCGCGAGCGCACGTCGTTGCGGCCACCCCGGAGCAGCGGGTATGTTCGCCGCGGCGCCGCCCCGGCGCCCCACGCGAACCCCGAACGTCGTCCCTGCATGCCCGTCGCGTCCGCGTGTGCCATGCTGTCGCCTGCCCACGCGCGGCGCGCGAGATCGGCCCTGTCCGCCAGTCTCGCGGTGGCAGCGCTCGCCGCCTGCGGCCCGTCTCCGGACCGCCGCGCCGCCGCCTGGACCCTCGACACCGCCGCCGTCCTCGGCCCCGCCGCCGCGCGCACCGACTCTGCCCGCGTCAACCTCTACGTCGACGCGACCGTCTCGATGAGCGGCTACGTCGCGGACCCGAACACCCGCTACGCCGAGTTCCTCGAAGGGCTCGAGTCCGCCGCACAGACCACGTGGCGTCACGCCGACGTGCACTTCTATCGGTTCGGCGCCGACGCCCACGAGGTGGGTCGCCCCGCGTTTCTCGCCGCCAAGGCGCCACCGTTCTACACCGAAAAAATCACCGACATCGACCGCGCGGTCGACTGCGGTCCGCCCAACGAGGTTCGCGTCATCGTCACCGACCTGTTCCAGTCGGAAGGCGACGTCAACGCAATCGTCGCGCGCATCAAGGACCGCTGCTTCCAGCGCGGTCGCGCCGTCGCCGTGCTCGGCGCGACGAGCCAGTTCCGCGGCAAGGTGTTCGACGCCAAGGTTCCCACGTACGTCTACACGTCGACCGCGAACCCGGCGAGCTACCGCCCCTTCTACGCGCTGCTGCTCGGCGACGTCGGCGCGCTCGAGCCGTTTCTCGCCTCGCTCAGCGCACGGGCGGGCGGCGCGCGGCTGCCCTACGTCACCGTGGCCCCGACCGTCGTCCGCCACTACGCGGTCGCGATGCGCAAGGCGCCCGGCACGCGCGAGTTCAACCCGCAGACGCCGATCGGCCCGTACGAGTTCAGCTTCGTCCTCCTCAAGAACCAGCGCGGCGGCACGGTGCTCGCCGACGTGGTCGCGACCGCGGCTCCGGGGGCGCCCCCGCTCCGCGCCGACGAGCTCGAGCTCGTCGCCTACCGCCGCAACGTCGCCGGCGGCGCGAAGGCGCGCACCGACAGCAGCGAAACCCCGGACGTCACGCTCCAGCACGTGACGCAGGGCGGGGACTCGCTCCACCTCACGCTCGCGGTGAATCCTCCGGGCACCCCCGGTACGTACGCCTACAAGCTGGTGCTCCGCACGCCAGCGGCCGGCGGCTTTTCCGAGCCCGCGTGGGTCACGCAGTACTCGTCGACCAACCCGACGCCCGCGGTCGACGCGAACAAGACGCTCAACTTGGCCGAGTTCGTGCGCGACATGCGGCTGGCCGCCTCGTCGGTGACGCAGCCGCGCGTCGCGGTCTGGTACCTCACCGTCCGCAAGTTGTAGGGTGCGCGCCTGCGGGGCGCGCCAACCTACCACCCCAACCCCGACCCGATGCGGCAAGCCCCCCTGAACTACCTCGTCACCGTCGTCCTGGGCTGCCTGCTCTGGGTCGGGACGGCGCTGTTCGCCGGCCAGCAGATCGGCGACGCGGTGGTGCTCCAGGCGATGACGACCACGCAGTTCGTGCAGACCTACGAGGGCGTGCTCGCCGGGGCCGCGGTGTTAGGCGTGCTCGGCTGCGTCGCGTGGTATGTCTACGGCAGCCGCGAGGCGGCGGCCGGGCGCCTGGCCGACGCGCGGCGGACGTGGACACTCCTCCTCACCGCGGAGGTGGTCGTCGCGGCGGTCGCGCTGCTCGTGCTCGTGTTCTCGTTCCGCGCCGAGTCGCTCACCGCGGCTAACTTTGCGGAGATGCTCGTGCTGCTGCTGCTGCAGACGGCGCTCCTGTTCTGGGGGTGCTCGCTCGCGTTCTCGCCGCGCGCGGTCGAGTACATCCCCTGGGGCCGGCGCTGAATCGCAACGATGGCGAAGAATTATCTGATCGGAATCGGCGGCACC
>DASWUT010000870.1:0-1807 GCA_036401455.1 Gemmatirosa sp.
CCATGCGCCTCGTCGTGACCAGCACCCCGGCCTCACTCGAAACGCCGCCGTGGCCGGTGGCGTGCACCCCGACCGGTAGCCCCACCCGTGCGGCGTAGCGGACCGCGGCGGCGACATCGCTCGCCGTGGTGGCCCCGACGACGACGGACGGGCGGTGTCGCGCGGCGGTGTTGAACCCGGCCGTCTCGGCGTCGATGCCGGGGTCACCCGGCCACCACACGGGGCCCGCGACGGCCTCCTCAAGATGCGCATGGGCCTCGATGAGGCCGGTCGTAGCGTCGTTTGCCATGCCGCAGAGCGTGCGTCATCGTCGGTCCTGCGGCATGGGTGAGAACCCCCATTTCGACCCGGATCGGAGCAGGATGGCCAGATGGACGACGCGCTCCGCCGCGGGCAGGTGGCGCTGACCGACGGGGATTGGGGAGCGGCCCGGGCCTGCTTCGAGCAGGCGCTGCGCGAGCGGACCTCGGCCAAGGCGCTCGACGGCCTGGCGCAGGCGTTGTTCTCGCTGGGTGACTACGCCGACGCGATCATCGTCGGCGAACAGGCCTTTGCCGCGTACCGGGAGCGGGGCGAGGACGTTCGGGCGGCCGCCTGCGCGCGGGTCGTCGGCTACTTGTACGCGGCGGTGCACGGCAACGCGGCTCGCGCGGGCGGCTGGATAGGGCGGGCGGTGAACCTGATCGCCGCCGCGGGCGACTGCCCCGAGCGGGCCCGGATCGAGCTGACCCGGGCCGTCGTCGCGACGGACCCGACGGTGCGAGACCGGCACTTGTCGGCCGCGGTCGAGATCGCGCATCGCTGCGGTGCCACCGACATCGTCTTCGACGCGATGAGCCAGCGTGGCCTGCAGCGGGTGGCGGCCGGTGAGATCGACGCGGGGATGGCGCTGTTGGACGAGTCGTTGGCCGCGGTGGCCGGGGGCGAGGTGCGCGACCTGGTCTCCGTCGGGGCGATGTACTGCAAGATGCTGCACGCCTGTGAGCTGACCAGCGACGTCCGGCGCGCACAGGAGTGGCTCGCGCATGCCGACGGATTCGTCGCACGCACCGACCGACTGCCGATCAGCGCCATTTGTCGCACCCACTACGGCGGAGTGCTCACCGCCGCGGGACGGTGGATCGACGCCGAGCGGGAGCTGGTGACCGCCCTGCGCCTCTATGACCGCAGCTACCGCGCGCTGCGCGGGGCCGCGCTCTGCAGGCTCGCCGCACTGCGGGTGCGGCAAGGCAGGCTGGCCGAGGCGGCCGAACTGCTGGTCGATGTCGAGCGCGACGCCTACGCGGTGCGGCCCTTTGTGGAGCTGCACCTGGCGCGGGGCGAGGCGGAGCTGGCGGCGGCGCGCGCCGAGCGATACTTGCGGGAGCGCGGACGCTCGGAGCTCGCGGCGCCGCTGCTGCACCTGCTGGTGCGCGCCGAGGTGGACCGCGGCGACATCAGCGCGGCACGCACGGCCGCCGCGCAGCTTCGTCAGTTCGCCGACGCACAGCCCCACCGCTTGACCGCGGCGCTCGCCGACCACGCCGACGGGCTGGTCGCCGCCACAGAGCGGCACCCGACCGCCGTGCACCACCTGGAATCGGCGCTGGCCGGGTTCGGGCGCCTCGAGCTGCCGCTGGAAGAAGCCAGGGCGCGCCTCGACCTCGCGCACGCCCTCACCGCCGAGCGGCCGGCCATGGCGCGGATCGAGGCACGCGCCGCGCTCACGACGTTCCAGGAACTCGCCGCCACCCGCGACGCCCACGCCGCGACCAGCCTGCTCCGCAGCCTCGGGGTGCGCGGTCACACCGGACCGCGCGGCGACGGC
>DASWUT010000871.1:0-2260 GCA_036401455.1 Gemmatirosa sp.
GGAGGTGCCGCTGCCGCGGCCGCGATGCCTAACACCGCGAGCGCACGCGCGGTGACGTCGTCGACGTCGCCCACCGCGTCGATCGTGCGCACGGCCACGCCGTCGTGCTCGTACCACTGCAACACCGGCAGCGTCTGCGCCCGGTACACGTCGAGCCGGGTGCGAACCGCGGCCGGCTCGTCGTCCGCGCGACGGACGAGCGTGCCGTCCGTGCACGTCGGACACCGCGCCCCTGGCTGCAATCCAGTGAACGGCTGCTGCGTCTTGTCGCACACCACCCGCGCCGACGTCCGTCGCACGATCTCCTCGTCGTCGATGTCGAACACCAACACGGCATCGAGCGCGCGCCCGAGCTCCGCGAGGACGCGCGCCAGCCCTTCGGCCTGCGGCACCGTGCGGACGACGCCGTCGAGCACCGCCCCGCGTGCGAACCGCGGCATCGCGAGCGCCTCCTTCACGATCCCAAGGATTACCGGGTCGGGCACCAACTGCCCGGCCTCCATGTAGCGCTTGGCCTCGAGCCCGAGCGGCGTCCCGGACTTGAGCGCGGCCCGCAGCACGTCGCCGGTGGCGAGGATCTGCGCGCCGAGCGCGTCGGCCAGACGCGGCGCCTGTGTTCCCTTCCCCGCCCCTGGTTTCCCGAACAGAACGACGATCATCGCGCGCTTCGCCTCAGAACGCGCCGGCCGCGCCCTGGGCGCCGCGGGAGCGCACGCGCCCCTTCTTCATGAACCCGTCGTACTTCCGGAGCAGCAGGTGCTGCTGCATCTGCGTCATCGTGTCGAGCGCCACGCCGACGACGATCAGCAGCGACGTCCCACCGAACTGGAACGGCACGTTGATCAGCTTCGCGATCGCGACAGGCAGCAGCGCGATCGCCGTCAGGAAGAGCGCCCCCGGGAACGTGATCCGCTCGACCACCTGCTCGATGTACTCCGCCGTCTTCGCACCCGGCCGCACCCCCGGCACGAACCCGCCCTGCTTCTTCAGGTTCTCCGCGAGGTCGACCGGGTTGAAGATGATCGACGTGTAGAAGTACGTGAACACGACGATGAGAATGGCCGAGAGCAGGAAGTAGAGCCACGTCCCTGGCTGCAGGTACTCCGCAACGTTCTTGGCCCACTGCGCGCCGCTGAACTGCGCAGCCGCGCCCGGCACGACGATCACGCTCTGCGCGAAGATGATCGGCATCACGCCGGCCGTGTTGATCCGGAGCGGGATGAAGTTCTTCGCCGCCTCGCGCATGCGCCCCTTCGCCATCGTGCGCTGCGGGATCTGCACCATCACGCGCCGCGCCGCGACCGTGATCGCGACCACGCCCGCGACGACGCCGACCATCACCAGACCGAGGACGACGAGCGACAGCGGCGACACGGCTCCCGTCGACATGAACCGGAACGTGTCCAGGATCCCCGGCCAGAAACGCTCGACGATCGAGAAGAAGATCAGCAGCGACGCGCCGTTGCCGAGCCCGCGCTCGGTGATCTGCTCGCCGAGCCACATCACGAACACCGCGCCGGCAGTGAGGAAGAGCACCATCGGGAGCACGAAGCTCCAGAAGCCCGGCCGCGCCACCGCGCCCGGCAGCCCCTGCGTGAACAGCGCGAAGCCGTACCCCTGCACGACGGCGAGCGCCACGGTGAGGTAGCGCGAGTACTGCGTGAGCTTTTTCCGCCCGTCCTCGTCCTTCTGCATCTTGTCGACCTGCGGCACGACTGCGCCGGCGATCTGCAGGAAGATGCTCGACGAGATGTAGGGCATGATGCCTAACGCGAACACCGTCGCGCGCGACAGACCGCCGCCCACGAACAGGTCGTACAGCCCGAGCAGGCCGCCGCCGCCCCGCTGGTTGGCGAAGTAGTCGGTGATCGCCTGGACGTCGATGCCCGGCACGGTGACGTGCGCGCCCACGCGATAGACGAGCAGGCAGACGAACGTGAACACGATCTTCTGCCAGAGCTCGGGCGTCTTGTAGATGTTGGTGAGCGCCTCGGCGGGGTTGGACTGAGCCACCGGAAACCTCGAAAGCCGCGTACGGGAAAGACTGCGCGCGCGCACAGCGTCGCGCGAGCCGGGGAGACGGACGAATCTACCTGCTACACCGATGCGGCGAAGAACGCCGACGGGCCGCCGCCCCCCGTTCGGAGGCGGCGGCCCGGCCGGCCCAACGCGCGACGGCTACTCCTCGACGCGGCCGCCGGCCGCTTCGATCTTGGCGCGCGCGCCCTCGCTTACCTTGAGGCCGCGCACGGTCACCGCC
>DASWUT010000872.1:0-2128 GCA_036401455.1 Gemmatirosa sp.
CGCGGGCCGACCGCGGTGACCCCGTCTCGTACAGCGCGGCCGACGCCGCCGCGCTCGGCGCCACGCCCGAGGAGCTCGCGCGCCTCGAAGCGGCGGTGCGCGGCGAGCCGCGGGCGTGATGCGCGGTACCGCGTGATGGCCGTAGCCACCGGCACGCTCGCGCTCGGCGCGGGCACCGCCCTCGCCCTCGGCGCCGCGCTCGTCGTGCTCGGGCCGCTCTGGGCCGAGGACGCGGACGCGCCGCTCGCCCCGCTCCCCGCCGATCCATCGCGCGTCGCCCTCGGTCCCGCGGCCGCGGCCGCGGAAGGAATCAGCGCGGTCGAGGCGTTGCGCGAGATCGAGTTCGACCGCGCGACGGGGAAGCTGTCCGACGACGACTACGCCGAGCTCAAGGCGATGTACACGCGTGAGGCGCTGGCCGAGCTGCGCGCAGCCGACGCGGGCGTGTCGATCACCGCCCCGGATGCGAGCGAAGTGGATGCGGCAGACCCGGTCGAGGCCGCGCTCGCCGCGTTCCGGGCCCGGCACGCGAGCCGCGCGGCGCACGTCCACGTCGATCCGGGAAGCTGCTTCGTGTGCGGCCCGCGTCCGGAATCCGATGCGACGTTCTGCTCCAACTGCGGCCGATACCTCGCCGCCGCGTGCCCGGCGTGTCACGCGCCGTGCACGCGCGAGGCGCAGCGGTACTGTGAGGCGTGCGGAACGCCGCTCGCCCCCGGCGAGGGCGCGACGGCGCCGCTCGCCGTCGGCGCGTTCGCGCTGGAGACGCCGCGGGGTGCTCCGCCACCCGCCATGGTCGGGTAGCGGGCGCCCAGCGGCGGCCGTCGTCAGGCCGTCGTGACGCGCGCGCGGCGGCGCGCGGCGGCGACGCCCAGCAGCCCGGCGCCGAGCAGCACCCACGTCGACGGCTCGGGCGTCGTCGAGGTCGACGGCGGTCCCGGCGGTACGGGCGTCAGACCGGCCGGAAGCTGAAGTCGGGCGTACGCGCCCCCGTATGTGTTCTCGTAGTAGTCGAACACGAACGGATTTGCGCCGGCGTTCAGCATCGCCGTGATGCTGCCCGGGCCGCCACCCTGGATCGACCAGTTCCCCCCGACGAACTGGTTGTTGATCGTCAGCCAGTTTCCGTCGTCGGAGTCGAACGCGAGATTGTACGCTCCCGCACTCGGCGCGACGAGCGATCCGGTGAAACGGGCACCGAAGGAGTGCTGGAGATACGTGTTCGCGACGTTCGTCCCACACGCGCCGTCGAGGAACGTCTGCGTGGCGGAACTCGTGAAGTCCAGACTGAATCCCGACGCATCGCCGACCGTCGTCGTGCACACGAGGTGGCCGTAGGGATAGGCTTGGTTGGGGTCGGGGTGCCGCCCACCGGTGGTGTCGCCATCGAAGGGCGCGTAGAACTGCGCCTGGACCTGCGCATGGACGGCGCAGGGTACCGCGGCCGCGATCAGAACAAGACTCAGGGCACGCTGCGCCCTACGCGCGGTGTTCCGGTGATGCATGTCGAACCTCGGTTCGAGAGAGAGGTGCCGCCAACCCTGCGAGGGCGATGGCGCGCGAACGTGCATTACCAGACGTGCTTTTCGCCCCACTCTTCTCACGCGGTCTCGCCCGCTTAGGAAACTTTGTACGGCGGCATCGTAGCGGATGCGAGGCGTCACGTGGCGATCACGACAAATCGTGGCCGCTCGGGCTCGGACCGCGATGCGACGTGGCGATCCCGCCGTCGACGGGGTAGAACGTCGGCCCCGAAGAAATCCCGACCGCCCCGCTTGTCGGGCGCCGCCCGGACACCGACCTTACCGGGTCCGGCCCGTTCCTCCCCCGTACGCCCCCGTCCGTGTCCGAAGAGTCCCTGGTCGTCCGCGGCGCCCGCGAGCACAATCTCAAGAACATCGACGTCACCATCCCGCGCGACCGGCTCACCGTGATGACCGGCCTGAGCGGCAGCGGGAAGTCGTCGCTCGCCTTCGATACGATCTACGCCGAGGGCCAGCGCCGTTACGTCGAGTCGCTGTCGGCCTACGCCCGTCAGTTCCTCGGACTCATGGAGAAGCCTGACGTCGATGTCATCGAGGGGCTCTCGCCGGCGATCTCGATCGAGCAGAAGAACGCGGGCAACAAC
>DASWUT010000873.1:0-2632 GCA_036401455.1 Gemmatirosa sp.
CACGGAGTACTGCTCGACCCGCAGCGGGTACGCCCGCTCGAGCGCTTCGACCGGAGTGTTGAGCGTGTTGCTCATCCCCACGTGCACCCCCGTCGGGCCGGGCCCGCACGACGACGCTCCCTGCCCTCCGCCTAACGTCTCGTAGAACGTCCATGCGCCGCCGTCGGTCCCGCCGCCGAAGGTGATGTTGTTCATCGTCCCCTGCCCCTGGGCGGCGACGTCGAGCCCCGCGTCGGCGAGCGCCGCGAAGATCACGTCGGTGAGCCGCTGCGACATCTCCACGTTGCCCGCCGCGACCGCCGCTCCTCGCGGCGCGTCGGCCGCGCAGCCTGGCGGCACCGTCAGGACGAGCGCGCGCCCGACCCCATCATTCGTCGGCACGTCGTCGTCGACGAGCGTGCGCACCGCGAACACCCCCGCAGCGCGCGCGACCGCGCGCGGACAGTTCACGTTGCCCCGGACCCGCGGTGACGTGCCCGCGAGATCGACGTGCAGCCGGCCGTCGCGCACCTCGACCGCCGCGCGCACCGGCACCGGCGTCTCGGTCACCCCGTCACCTTCGAGCGCGTCTTCGGCTACTCCTCGCGCGCCTTCGTAGCGGGCGAGGCGCGCGCGCGTGCGACGTTCCGCGTAGTCGAGCAGCGCCGCGCACGCCGCGCGTACCCGTCCCGCTCCCTCGCGCGCCCAGAGCGCCTGCAGCCCCTCCCGGCCGGCCGCGCACGCGGCGAGTTGCGCGCGGAGGTCGCCGCGCCGCTCGTCCGGCGTGCGCACGTTGGCGAGCACGATCGCGAGCACGTCCGCGTCCGGCGTGCCGCGCGGTTCGGCTTCGGCGCGAACGAGGCGGACCGGGGGCAGGACGAGTCCCTCCTGAACGAGCTCCGTCGCCCCCTGCGGCATGCTCCCCGGACTCATCCCCCCGACGTCCGCGTGGTGGGCCCGCACGGCAACGAACCCGATCAACTCGGCCGCGTCGGCCGGGTCGGCGACCGCCTCGACGAGCGTGAGATCCGGCAGGTGCGAGCCGCCGGCCGCGGGGTCGTTCAGCAGGAACACGTCGCCCGGGCGCGGGCCGCGCGCGCGAACCGCGGCGACCGCCTCCGGCATCGCGCCGAGGTGGACGGGAATGTGCGCGGCCTGGGCGACCATCGCCCCGTCCGCGTCGAACAGCGCCGCAGACGCGTCACGCCGCTCGCGGATGTTGGGCGACAGCGCCGTGCGGACGAGCAGCGCGCCCATCTCTTCCGCGATCATCGCGAGCGCGTGCCCCCACACCGGGAGTGCGAGCGGATCGATCGTCTCGTGGTGGTCAGCCGTCATGTCGCCCCGACCCACCAGCCACCGATCTCGAGGGCGCGCGCGGCCCACCCGTCCGGGACGAAAAGCGTTGCGTCGGCAAGGGCGAGCGTCGCCGGCCCGCGCACGACGTCGCCAGCGCGCGCGCCGGCATCGTCCGACGACGGTACGCCGTCGGCGCCGATCGGGGTCGTCGCGCGTGCGAAGACCACCGACGCGCCCGGCGTCACCGCCGCGTGGCGGAGACTCACGACCTCGACTGCACGTTCGAGCGTGAATCCCGCGCGTCGCGCGTGCGCGGCCGCGAACCGCACGGCCACCGCGGCTCCGTCGTCGCCCCCGTGCACCGGCACGTCGAGCTCCGCACCCTGCCCCGCGTAGCGCACGCGTGCCCACGAGCGCCGCTCGAGGCCGGCCCCCGCCGATCGTGCGGCGCGGTCGACAACATTGCCTAACATTTCGGCGCTCAGCGCGTCGGCGAACCGCGCGACGCCGATGAGCGCCTCGCGCCGATCGGGCGCGGCGGCGAGCCCGACCGCACTCAGCACGCCCGCGTGTGGCGGCACGAGCACACGCGTCACGCCGAGACGCGCGGCCAGTGCGCACGCGTGCAGCGGGCCGCCGCCGCCGAACGCGACGAGCACCAGCCCGCGCGGGTCGACGCCGCGCTCCACGCTGACGCGCCGCAGCGCGCGCGCCATCTCCGCGTCGGCGGCCGCGATGATTCCTTCCGCGACCGCGCGGACACGCGCTGCATCACCGGCACGACCGTCGAGGCGAGCGGCGACCGCGCTGACGGCTTCCCACGCGCGGGCCGCGTCGATCGACACGTCGCCACTCAGGCGCGCTGGCACGAGCCGGCCGAGGACGACCTGCGCGTCGGTGACGGTGGCCTCGATTCCACCGCGGCCGAACGCGGCCGGCCCGGGCACCGCGCCCGCACTCCGCGGCCCGACGCGGAGCGCGCCGCCGTCGTCGACCCATGCGATGCTCCCCCCGCCCGCCGACACCGTGTCGACGAGCACGCGCGGCAGCGCGATCGGAACCCCCGCGACCGCGCCGCCCGCTTCGACCAGCGGCTCCCCGTCGAGCACGAGGCCCACGTCCGCGCTCGTGCCGCCGACGTCGAGCGTGAGCGCGTCGCGGATGCCCAACGCAGCGAGCACCGCGGCCGCGCCCGCCACCCCGCCCGCCGGCCCCGACAGCGCAAGCGCCGCCGCCGCCTCGGCCGCCTCGCCCGCGCGGAGCACACCGCCTCCCGACGTCATCACACCCGGCGCGGGATAGCCGGCCGCGCCGAGGCGCTCGCCGAGCCGGCGGAGGTAGCGTGCGACCCGCG
>DASWUT010000874.1:0-9062 GCA_036401455.1 Gemmatirosa sp.
CCATCAGGGGCTCGATGCGCGGATCGTGGCCGGCGAACGCGCGGTACATCGCGCCCGCCTCGGTCGTGCCGCCGCGTGAGAGGATCATGTCGCGGAAGCGCTGGCCGTTGGCGCGCGTCATCCCTCCGTGGGCCATGAACCACGCATACGCGTCGTCGTCGAGCACCTCGCTCCACATGTAGGCGTAGTAGCCGGCCGAGTAGCCGCCGCCCCAGATGTGGGCGAAGTACGGTGTGCGGTAGCGGGGCGGCACGTCGGGCATCGCGACCCCAAAGCGGCGGAGTGCGTCCTGCTCGAACGGGCCGACGTCCTGCCGCGGGGCGTCCGCAGGGAGCGAGTGCCACGCCAGATCGAGCAGCGACGCCGCGAGGTACTCGGTCGTCGCGAAGCCCTGGTTGAAGGTGCGTGCGGCCCGCAGGCGCTGGACCAACGCCGGCGGCATCGGCGCGCCGGTCTGGTAATGGGTCGCGTAGTGCGCGAACACGCGCGGCTCGAGCGCCCAGTGCTCGTTGAATTGGGACGGGAACTCGACGAAATCGCGCGGCGTGTTGGCGCCGCCAAACGTCGGGTAGGTCACGTGCGAGAACATCCCGTGCAGCGCGTGGCCGAACTCGTGGAACATCGTGCGCACGTCGTCGGACGTGAGCAGCGCGGGCTGCCCGGGCGCCGGCTTCTGGAAGTTCGCGACGTTGTAGACGACGGGCTTCGTGCCGCGGAGCGCGGACTGCTCGACGAAGGTGTCCATCCACGCGCCGCCATTCTTGTTGTCGCGCTTGAAATAGTCACAGTACCAGAGCGCGAGCGGGCTCCCATCCTTGTCGAACACCTCGAAGACGCGCACGTCGGGCTGGTACACCGGGAGGTCGTGCCGCTCCCGAAACGTGATGCCGTACATCTGCGTGGCGGCGTAGAAGACGCCGTTCTGCAGCACGTTATTGAGCTCGAAATACGGTCGGAGCTGCGCCTGGTCGAGGTCGTACCGTGCCTTGCGCACCTGCTCGCTGTAGTACTGCCAGTCCCACGGCTGCAGCCGGAATCCCCCGCCCTGCCGGTCGATGAGCGCCTGCATCTCGGCGGCCTCACCGCGCGCCTTGGCGGTCGCCGGTGGCGCGAGTTGCGACAGCAGCCCGATCGCGCGCTCGGGCGTCTTCGCGCCCTGGTCGTCGAGCTTGTACGCGGCGTACGACGGATAGCCTAACACCCGCGCCTTCTCGGCCCGCAGCTGCGCGAGGCGCGTCACGATCGCGCGCGTGTCGTTGGAATCGCCGTGCTCGGCGCGCGTGGTGGACGCGACGAACAGACGCTCACGGAGCGCGCGGTTCTTCAGCACCGCCTGCAGCGGCTGCTGCGTGGTGTTCTGGAGCGGGATCACCCACTTGCCGGGCATCCCGCGCTGGCGCGCCGCGTCCGCCGCCGCCGCGATCTCGCCCGCGCCGAGCCCATCGAGCTCGTGCACGTCGTCGACGACCACCGCGCCCGCCTTCGTCGCGGCGAGCAGCCTGTTCTGGAACGCCGTCGTGAGGTTGGACTCCTCCTCGTTCAGCGCGCGCACGCGCTGCTGGTCGGCCGCGGAGAGGTTGGCGCCCGCGCGCACGAAATCCCGATGATAGCGCTCGACGAGAAACAGCTGCTCGGGGGTGAGGCCGAGCGAGGTCCGGCGGTCGTAGACCGCCTGCACGCGGCGGTAGAGGACGGGGTTGAGGAAGATCGCGTCCGAGTGGGCGGCGAGCTTGGGTGCTTCCTCGGTCTGAACGCGCTGCAGCGTGTCGTTGGTGTTGGCGGCGACGATGTTGAAGAAGGTCTTCGTCGCGCGCGTGAGCAGCTCGCCCGATCGTTCCAGGGCGACGATCGTGTTGTCGAACGTCGGCGGCGCGCTCTGGGTGGCGATCGCCTCGACTTCGGCGAGGTGCTGCCGCATCCCTTCCTCGATCGCCGGCTGGTAGTCCGTGTTGCGGATCCGGTCGAACGGCGGCGCCTGGAACGGCAGCGGGCTCGCGGTGAACAGCGGGTTGGACGACGCGACGGCGGGCGCTGCCGTGCCGGACGTGCCGACGACGGACGTGCCGACGACGGACGTGGCGGCGGCGAACGTGGCGGCGGAGCTTGGCACGGGCGCCGGGGCAGCGGTGGTGGCCGACGGGGCGTGCGCGCAGGCGGCGACGGCCGCGGCCGCGAGGAGCGGAAGACGGGTGCGGAGCATGGGGTAGAATACTCCGTGGAACCGGCCCGGGTTGCGGGGCACGTGGCTCGACCGGCCGACCCCGCGCGATGTAGGTTGCCGCCATGCACATCAGCGGCCTCTGCCTCTACCCGGTCAAGTCACTCGGCGCCGTCGCCGTGCGCGAGGCGCCGGTCGACGACCTGGGCCTCAGGGGCGACCGGCGCTGGATGCTCGTCGACGCCGACGGCCGCTTTCTCACCCAACGCGAGCACGCTGCGCTCGCGTTGGGGCGGGTGGCGTTAGGCGACGGCGCGGCACTCACACTTTCCGTCCCGGCGCTGCCACCGCTGCGCGTGACGCCGCCGCCCGCGGACGCACCGCGCGAGCGCGTCACGATCTTCGGCGACGTCGTCGACGCCGTGCCGGCCGCCCCCGAGGCGCACGCGTGGGCGAGCACATGGCTCGGCGCGCCCACGCGCCTCGTGTACATGCCCGACGACGCGCGCCGCGCCGTGGACCCGCGGTACGCGGGGCCCGACGATCGCACGGCGTTCACCGACGGCTACCCGGTCCTGGTCGCCTCGACGGCCTCGCTCGACGACCTCAACGCGCGGCTCGTGGCCACCGGCGCGACGCCGGTCGGCATGGACCGCTTCCGGCCCAACATCGTCGTGGCCGCGGACGAGGGCGAGGCGCTCGCCCCGTACGCCGAGGACGACTGGCGTGCGCTTCGGCTGGGGGATGGCGTGCGGCTCGCCGTGGTCAAGCCGTGCGCACGGTGCGTGGTGACGACCATCGACCAGGAGAGTGCGGGCCGCAGCCGCGAGCCTCTACGCACCCTCGCTGAATACCGGCGGGCAGGCACTAAGGTGCTGTTTGCGCAGAACGCCGTCGTGCGTGCGGGTGGTGTGCTCCGCATCGGCGACGCGGTCACCGCGGCGACACGTTCAGACTAACGCACGACCACCTTCTCCATGCACATTCCGCCCTGGCGCGGTCCACTCGCCGCGCTCGTCCTGCTCGGGGCGGCCTCGGCCGGCGCCCAGCCCACGACCGCGGACGCCACGCCCGCACTCCCCGCGGCGATCGCCACCGATCCGCCGCACGACCCACAGCACCCGGCGCGCATGCAGGTGCTGCACATCCCGTCGGGTGACGTGCGCATCAACGGCGTTGCCTACCTCGCCGCGGGCGCGGGCGCGCACCCGACACTCGTCCTGCTGCACGGGCTTCCGGGCAACGAAAAGAACCTCGACCTCGCGCAGGCCGTGCGCCGGGCGGGGTGGCACGTCGTCACGTTCAACTACCGCGGCTCGTGGGGAAGCCCGGGCGCATTCCGCTTCGCGCAGACGCTCGGCGATGCGGACGCGGTACTCGCGTTCCTGCGCGACACGGCCACCGCCCGCGCGTTAGGCGTCGACACCACCCGTCTGGTGCTCGCCGGGCACAGCATGGGCGGCTGGGCCACGGTCCACACCGCGGCGCACGACCGCGGCCTGCGCGGCGCCGTGCTGATCTCCGCCGCCGACATGGGGCTGAGCGGCGTACGCGGCGCCGCCGCGCGCCCGCAGCTCGTCGCGGGGATGGCGGACAACATGGAGTCGCTCGCCGGCGTGACCGCGGAGCAGATGGCCGACGAACTGATCGCGAATGGCGAGCGCTGGCGCTTCGAGCGCGCCGAGGCGGGGCTCGCGCGGACGCCACTCCTCGTGCTCACCTCCGACGACGGGCTCGCGCCGGCGGCGGACGCGCTCGCGGCGACGGTCCGCGCCAGCGGGAACGCGCGCGTGACGACCGTTCACGTCGCGACCGACCACGCGTGGTCCGACCGGCGAGTCGCGCTGGAGGCCGCGGTCGTGCGTTGGCTGGACGCGTTACGGTAGCGACCCGGCCCCGAGTCGGGCCGTCGTGCGCGCGCTCGGGCGCGCTACGCTGGCGGCCCGCAGCGTCGGCCCCGCGTCGCGCACGAGGTCGGCCACCGCGGCCGACGTCGCGGCGGCGAGGCTGTCGACCACCGCCGTCATCACGTTGGGTGGCACGACTGCCCGCTCCGCGCCCGCGCTCCCGCGCCAGAGTACCGAGTCGTCGGACGCGCGCACGAGCTGCGCCTCCAGCCGCACGCTGGCCGTGACGCGCGCGCCGCGGTCGACTTCCTCGAACTCGCGGACCGTGCCGCGCCAGACGAGGCCGTGCGCGGATGCGGTGGCCGTCCCTTCCTGCACCCGCGTCGCACCTCCCGGCAGCTGTCGCAGCGACGTGGCCGTGACGGTGGCGAGCATCGTCCCCAGCGGCAGCGCCCACTCGCGGTTGGGGTACGTGCCGTACTCCGTCTCGCCGACGCGGTAGACGATCTCGGGGCGCGCGTAGACACCCGGTGTGCCGTACGGCTCGACGGCGAGCAGGCTCGCGACCGAGTCGCGCGCGGGCGCCGCCACGGCGGGCGGAATGGGGCGCAAACGGTAGAGCTCGCGCGCGGGTAGCGTGCCGCGAAAGCAGGCCGCGGCGAGTGCGGCGAGCGGGACCGCAGCCGCCGTGCGGGCCCACGCGGCGCGTGGCGGCGAAGACGTTAGGCGCATCGGAGCGTCACCGGCCGACGAGCGGCGGGCCGGCGGGTTTGGGCGGATTCACGTGGCGCTGGAGTGCGCTCAGCGGGTTCTGCTCGAGGCGGGTCGTGAGGCGCGCGAGGTTGTCGCTCGCCGTGCCGAGGTCGCGCACGAGCGTGCGCACGCTGCCCCCCTGCTCCGCGACGCCCGCGCGCAGGTCGGCGAGCAGGGTGCGCGATTCGTCGAGCGTCGACAGCAGTTCGCCGGGCGCGCGGGCGAGCGCGGGGCGCGCGGAGTCGAGCGCGGCGACGACACGGTCCGTACGTGCGAGCACGTCATCGGCGCGCCGCGCCGCGCGCTCGAGCTGTGGCCCCCAGCGGTCGGCGGTGCGCGATGCGGCGGTCGCGAGCGTGTCGATCCGCGCCACGGTGCGCGCGAGCCCCGCGAACACCCGCCCGTCGGCGAGCGGCGCCGCGGCGGCGAGCAGGGTGTCGCTGCGGTCGAGGAGTACAGTCGCTCGCGTGAGCACGTCTTCGAGCGTGGGGCCCTGCTCGGACGCGACGCGCGCGCCAGCAGTGAGGGCGGGCGCGTCGGGCGCCCCCGGACGCAGGTTCACGTACGCCGCGGGCCCCGGTCCCGCCGAAACGATGCGCGCGCGCGTGCTGGCACGCACGGGCGTCCCATCGTCGACGCGGAACGTGACGAGCACCTGTCGCGGGTCGACCGGGTCGATCGCGACCTCGCGCACCCGCCCGACGCCGAGCCCCGCGTAGCGCACCTGCGCCCCCTCGGCCAGCCCGCCGACGTCGGTGAACGCCGCGCGGTACTCGGGGCCGCGCACGAACAGCCAGCCGTACCGGGTGCGCGCATAGAACACCGCGAGCCCCACCAGCACGAGCGCCACGAGGGCGAGCGCGCCGCCGAGGACCGGTCGCGCCGCGTGGTCGACGCGCAGCGCGCGGGCGCGCACGACGACGCGCTCGTCCGCCGCCGGCGGACGCTGAAGCGGGTTCGCTGACATGTTGGCCGCGAACGGTCGGCAAGATCGGTGCGCGGCCCACGCCGCGCGGCCGACCGTTCGCGGCCCCTTGCGGGTCGCCCGTTAGTCGGCCGGCCGTGGCGGGAGCGGCAGGCGGTACGCCTCGACGAGTTCGGCACCGTCGGGACGGAAGTCGTAGGATGGCTCGCGCACGAAGCCCATCGCCGCGTACAGGCGGCGCGCGGCGGTCATGCTCGCCGAGGTGTGCAGCCCGAGCGCGACCGCGCCCATCGCCCGCGCCCGCGCCACGCACGCGTCCATGAGCGCGCGCCCCGCGCCGACGCCGCGGGCTTCGGGCGCGACCGCCAGCAGGCGGATCTCCGGCCACGGCGCGCCCGCCGTGAGCCCGCCGTAGGCATCGGCCGCGGGCGGGTAGAGGAACACGCTCCCGACGAGCTCGCCGTCGCGGGCTGCGCTGCGCGCCGCGCCGCGCACCGCGACGCGCACCGCGACGAGCCACTCGGCAGCCCCCGGATCGGCGAGCGCCGCGCGCACGGCCGCGGCGAGCCCGGCCCAGGCGTCGGGCGCCATACGCGCGCCGTACTCCGCATATGCTCGCTCGACGAGCGCCGTCGCGGCCGCGTGCTCGTCGGCCCGAATCGGGCGGACCGCGACGCCGCCGTCCCCCTCGCCCCCGCTCACCCCAGCCGTGCGCGGTCGTGCGGTGCGAACCAGTCGACGAGCGGGCCTAACGGTACGATACGCGACGGGTTCAGCCGGTCGTGCGTCAGGTAGTAGTGCCGCTTGATGTGGTCGAAGTCGACCGTCTCGCCGAACGCGGGGCGCTGGTACAGGTCGCGTGCGTAGCCCCACAGGTTGGGGTAGTCGACGAGCCGCCGCACGTTGCACTTGAAGTGCCCCACGTACACCGCGTCGAAGCGCGCGAGCGTCGTGAACAGCCGCACGTCGGCCTCGGTCAGCTGCCCACCGACGAGGTAGCGCCGCTCCGCGAGCCGCGCCTCGAGCCAGTCCAGGCGCGCGAACAGCGCGGTCACCGCCGCCTCGTACGCCTCCTGCGTCGTCGCGAACCCGGCCTGGTAGACGCCGTTGTTCACGTCCTGGTAGACGACCGCGTTCACCTCGTCGATCTCGCCACGCAGCGCCTCGGGATACAGGTCGGGCGCTCCGGGCGCGTGGAACGCGGTGAACTGCGTTTCGAAGTCGATCGTGATCTCGGGATAGTTGTTGGTCACGAGCCGCTGTGTGACCCGGTCCCAGATGCACGGCACCGTGTAGCGCCCCTCGTACGTCGGATCGGTCCGCAGGTACGCCTGCGACAGGAAGTCGAAGTTGCACACGCCGTCGCGCCCGTGCCCCTTTCCGTCGCGGAACGCCCACCCGCGGTCGTCGCGCACGGGGTCGACGACGCCCATCGAGACGACGTCCTCGAGGCCTAACAACCGCCGCACGATGATCGCCCGGTGCGCCCACGGGCAGGCGAGCGAGACGTAGAGGTGATAGCGACCGGCGACGGCGGGAAAGCCGGACGATCCATCGGCCGTAATGCGGTCGCGGAAACGGTATTTCTGCCGAACGAACGCTCCGCGCGCATCGGTTTCGGCTGGGAACTGGGCGGCGGGTGCTCCGGTCACGACGGTCATCGCTCCTCTCTCCTCGGTGTTTCGGATCGTTCGGCGTCCAACCGCTCGGCGAGCCGGCCGATCGCCTCGGGCCCGCTCGCCCAGCGCGCGATCTCCGGCGCGGCGGCGGCGAGCGCCTCGGTCGAGAAGAACCCGCAGCGCCGGTGCAGGTCGAGCGCCTGCAGCGCGGGGCGTCGCAACTCGCGCCGCACCTTCGCCAGCCGCTCCTCGGGCACGACGACGTACAGCGGCACGGCGAGGTTGGGCGCGAGCGCCGCGAGATCGGCCATGCGCAGCAGCCCGCCATGCACCGACGTCGTGCACTCGACCTCGAATGCCGCGACGACCTGCGACGCGCCGCGCAGCCAGACGACGTCGATCAGCTCGACGAGCCGTTGCGAATCGGGGTCGAGGCCGAGCGGGGGCAGACGGTCGACCGAGAGCGCGCCGAGCCGCTCGCCGCGCCACGCGCGGTGATGGTCGTTGGCGGCGACCCACACGCGGCAGCCCAGCCGGCGGCCGAGCCGGGCGAGCAGCCACTGGGTGTGCGTGTGGCCGACGGCGTCGGGCGCGTCGGATCCCGCCTCGTCGGTCGCCGCGGGCCAGTCGCACACGGGGGCGGGCTCGGCGACGCGCGTGGGTGGACGCCCCGGGCCGGCGCCTAACGCGTACGTGGTGCGCGCGTCCCCGCCCGCCGCTCCAGCGTCGCTCTCCTCGTCGGCCACCGGCCACGCGGCGCGCGCGGGTTCGGCGTCGGCGAACACGCGGGAGGGGTCACGGTGCTGCTGCCACCAGCACAGGTGCTCGAGCGCCCACGGATGCAGCCCGAGGGCGACGCCGAGCGCGAGCGCGGCGGCGCGGAAGGTCACGTAGTCGACGACCGGGTCGCCGGTCGGGACGAACACTCCCTCCTCGGCGGCGAGGGTCTGCCGCGTGGACGGCTGGTAGCTCGGCCAGTGCAGGGGGTCCTGCGCGTGCCACCACGCGCTGACGAACGCGGTCGCGAGCGCCGGCTGCGCGGCGGGACCGGCGGTGCGCACGTAGTCGGCGAAGGCCGCGAGCTGGGCGCCGGCCGCGACGACGGTCGGCGGCACCCGAAGCGCGGCGCGCAACGCGGGGTCGAGCGTCGCGCGAAGGGGGGTCTCGCGGACGTGCTTGGCGAGGCGGTTGAGGAACATCGCCCCCGCGACGCCGCGTAACCCGAACACATCCCAACGGGTGCGCGTCTCGCGGTCGAACGCCGCGCGCAGCGCCTCGGCGTCGAGCGCGCCGGCGAGGAACGCCGCGGCCAGGTCGGCGATCTCGGGACGCGCGCGGGTGCGACCCGCCTCCCACGCGCGCCACTCGGCCTGCGCGGCAGCGTCGGCGACCCATTCGTCGCGGAGCAGGCGCCAGCTCTCGATCTGGAGCGCGGTCAGCGGCGACACGGGTGCTTCCGACGACGCGTCCTCCGGGGACGGGTCCCCCGGACGCGGGCCGCGCCGCACGAACGCTCGGTATGTGTCGCCCGACCAGACCATCGCCGCTCCCGCCGCTGCCTAACTCCGGCGCCGAGCGACGACGGCGCGCCCCCGGGGGCGCGCCGTCGTCGGCTTCTTCTCGGCTCGTTACCAACGACGGAAGCTAAGCGGGCCGCCGCGGAAGGGTGGACCCCGCGAGCGCGGAGTGCCGGACCCCGCCGCGGCCACGTGCCGGGCGCGCGCCGCGCGCATTGCCGGCGCGGCGTCATTGACCCGGGG
>DASWUT010000875.1:0-7740 GCA_036401455.1 Gemmatirosa sp.
CCCGGGGCAGGCGCGGCACGTCGAGGCGCACGACGCCCGGCTCCGGGTCGCCGGGCGTCGGGGTGAGGACGTCGACGACGTGTCCCGCGGCCGCGAGGTGGGTGGCGAGTCCTGCGAGTTGCAGCTCGATGCCGCCGCGCCGCGGGAGGAACCAGTCGGAGACGAGGGCGATACGCAGTGCGGCCCGGCGTGTGGATCCGCCGGGCCGCGTCTCGCGTGTGGGCGCGACGCCCGTCACGGGACGAGGCTCACGCCGCTGCGTTGAACTCCAGCGCTTCGGGCGCGTGCCGCCGGACGGCGCGGCCGAGCGCCTCGACGACGCGGTCGATCTGCTCGTGCGTGTGTTCGGCGGTCATCGACAGGCGCAGACGACAGCCGTTGGGCGGCACCGCCGGCGGGGGCACCGGCTGGACGAAGATGTGGTCGTCCTCGAACAGCGTGCGCCACACCTTGAGCGTGACGTCGAAGGTGCCGACGACGACGGGGAGGATCGGCGTCTGGGTCGCGATCGGGGGGAGGCCGACGCTCGTGAGCCCCTCGGCCATGCGGCGCGAGTTCGCGCGGAGGCGCTCGCGGCGCTCGGGCTCGTCGAGCATGACGTCGAGCGCGGCGAGCGTGCCGGCGACCGACGCGGGGGGCATCGCGGCGGTGAACATCAGCGCCCGCGCGTTGTGCCGCACGTAGTGGATCACCTCTTCCGACCCGGCGAGCACGCCGCCTACCGAGGCGAGCGACTTGGAGAAGGTCGCCATGATGAGGTCGACCTCGTCGTCGAGGCCGAAGTGCCGCGCGGTTCCTGCCCCGTCCTCGCCGAGCACGCCGAGCGCGTGGGCGTCGTCGAGGAGGAGGGCGGCGCCGCGCTCGCGGCAGAGGGCGACGAGGCCGGGCACGTCGGCGATGACGCCGTCCATCGAGAACACGCCGTCGGTGACGACGAGCTTGCCCGCGCCCTCGGGAGCCCGGTCCATCTGCCGCGCGAGGTGCTGCAGGTCGTTATGCGCGTAGCGGACGGTGTGCCCCATCGAGAGGCGCGCGCCGTCGACGATACAGGCGTGGTCGAGCTTGTCGAGGTAGGCGATGTCGTCGCGCCCAACCAGTGCGGCGATCGCGCCGAGGCTCGCCTGGTAGCCGGTCGTGAAGACGAGCGCCGACTCCTTACGGTAGAACGCGGCGAGGCGGGCCTCGAGCGTCTCGTGCAGGTCGAGCGTTCCGTTGAGCAGGCGGCTGCCGGTCGCGCCGGAGCCGTAGCGCCGGGCGGCCGCGGCCCCGGCCTCGAGGACCTTGGGGTGGTGGGTCAGCCCCAGGTAGTTGTTGGAGCCGAGCATGATCTTCCAGCGCCCATCGATGCGCGCCTCGCTCGGCGTGGTCTCCTCGATGGCGCGGAAGTAGGCGTAGACGCCGCGGGCGATCAGGTCACGCGCGCGGGTGTCGGCCGCTGCCTTGGCAAAGAGCGGGTTGTGCGGGCGCAGGGCGGTCGCGACCGCGTGGGTGGCGTTCCCGGGAACGCCGCTCCCCAGGATGCCGTTGCCGAGCAGGCCGCTCCCGGGGAGGCTGTTCGCGTGCGCGCCGTTGGTGCCGTGGTGGCCGTTGGCGCCGTGGCCGAGCGTGCCCGTGCCGTTCGCGTGCACGCCGTTGGGCGGCGCAGTGTACGCGTGGATGACGGGCAGGGCGGCGGGGGGAGTGGCCGTCGCCGCGGCGCCGTTGGTCTGCGCGCCGTTGGTCTGCGCGCCGTTGGTATGCGCGCCATTCGCGTGCGTACCGTTCGCGCGCGCGCCGTTGGTGTGGGCACGGTCGGGAGGGGCACCGCCGGGGTGCGCGCCGTTGCTGGGCGCGCCGTTCGACAGAGCGCCAGTGGCCTTGGACGGCCGGTTCATCAGAAGGGTGTCCGCGGGAAAACTCTGGGCGCCTCGGCGCACGCTACTGCCGCGCAAGGTAACCGACCCGTGACGGCGACTCTACGATCCTTTCATCATTCGGCGTCATTTTCCGCATGATACGGCCGTCGGGCCGGCCGGCCGCACCCGCTCCAGAGCGAACTCGGCAGCTCGGCCAGCGTCGGCGCGCCCCCGACGCATCGCGTCGGACTCGGCATCTCGCCCCGCCTACATTGCGGCCGTGCCGAGCTTTACGTCCGTCTCTGCGGCTCCCGCCGCTCCGGTGAGCGCCAATCCGGTGGCCGCCGCGTCCGACCCCACGGTCCGCCCCGCCCTCGCACTGCTCGCGGCCTGGCTGCTGATCACGGCCGTGCCGCTCACCGGCATGATGGCCGATCCGGGGGCGTCGGTCGCGCGCGCGCGGCACCTCGTCCTGTTCGCCGCCGCGCTGCTCGCGCTCGGGCTCTCGTACCGCGTGCCACCTCGTCCCGCGGGGACCGCCCGCGACGACGCTGGGGCGGGTACGGCCGGCGTGGCCGCTGAGCTGTGGACGCTCGTTCTCGCCTGGCTGCCGCTCGTCGCCGTCCCGGCGCTCTACGCGGAGCTGCCGCTCATCGCCGCGGGACTGGCCGGAAGCGGAACGGCGCTGGCGACGATGCACGACGCGGTCGCGATCCGGTGGGAACTCGCGGTGTTTGGGCCGGTGCTCGGGGCGAGCCCCGCCATCGTGCTCGCGCGTGCGGTGCCGTGGACACCGCTCAGCGAGGTGCTGCACCTCGCGTACCTCTCGTACTACGTCATCATCTACGTGCCGCCGGCCCTGTTCTGGTGGGAAGCCCGCCGCCGGCGTGCGGGCGCCTCCCTGACCGGCGCGGCCGATCCGCAGGCAGCGTTCACGACGAGCGCGTTCACGGTGCTGCTCGCGTTCTTGCTGTGCTACTCGGTGTTCGTCGTCTTTCCGGTGCAGGGGCCATGGTACACGTGGCAGACGGGGGGCCGCGGCGGCCTCCCACTCAGCGGGCTCGCGCGCGAGTTCGTGCAGGGATTGCTGCTCGCCGGGTCGTCGCGCGGCACCGCGTTCCCGTCGTCGCACGTGGCGGTGAGCGTCGCGCAGACGCTCGTGCTCGCGCGCGTCGCGCCACGGCTGGCCTGGATCGCGGCGCCGACGACGGCGCTTCTCGCGCTCGGTGCCGTGTACGGCGGATATCACTACGGGGTCGACGCGATCGTCGGGGCGGTGTTCGGGGCGACCGCCGGCTCCGTGGGGCCGTGGTTGCTCGCGCTGCGGGGGCGCCGGGCGATGCGGGGGAACGGGTACGGCGGGTAAACGGGCGGGTAAACGGGCGGGTAAACGGCGGAGTCGGTAACGCGGGTGTGGTAAGGCGAGGGTGGCAGGGCGGGCGTTACAACAGGCCCTGGGTGCGGTACCAGGCGTAGGTGCGTCGTGCGCCGTCGGCCAGGCCGACGGTGGGCACCCAGCCCAGTTCGAGACGTGCGCGGGCGGCGGAGCAGCACCACCAGCGGGGACGCCCGAGGCGCAGCTTCTCGCGCGTGACGAGCACGTCGCGGTGCGTGAGGGCGGCCCATGCGTCGCCGGCCATCCCGGCGGCAGCGAGCGCGAATGCTGGCGCGTCGAGGGCCCAGCGGACCCGGCGCCCCGCGGCGGTCGCGGCCGCCTCGTAGACCGCGGGCCACGGCACGCGCTCGTCGCCGGCCACGAAGTACGTGCCGCCAACGGCCTGCGGCGCGGTCGCCGCAAGCACGAGCGCGCGCGCGAGGTCGCCGACGTAGACCATAGACAGCCAGGCGTCGCGCGTGCCGGGGTAGAGCGCCAGGCCGCGCGCCGCGTGGCGGAAGACGGGGAGGAAGTCCACGTCGCGCGGCCCGTAGACGGCCGACGGACGGAGAATCGTCCACGGCACGCCGCCCGGATGCGCGGCCACCAAGCGTTCCGCCTCGCGCTTGCTGTGGCCGTACGCCCCCACCGGCTCGGCGGGGTCGCGCTCGGTGCGTGGGCGGTCGAGTGCGTGCGCGGCCCCCGCGGCCGCCTGCGACGAGACGAACACGAAGCGTGGAGGCGGGTCGCCGGACGTGGCACCGCGGGCGGCGAGCGCGTCGAGGAGCGCGGCCGTCGGCGCGACGTTGCCCGCGCGAAACTCGGCGAGCGTACGGCGCTTCGTCACGCCGGCGACGTGCAGTACCGCGTCGACCCCGTCGAATGCGGGCGAGCGACAGAGGGCCTCGGCATCGGTGAGCGGCGCGGCGTGCGTCTCGACGCGGCGCGCGAGGGCGTCGGGAAGGGCGAGCCGTGCCGGCGCGCTCTCCGGGCGCACGAGGCGCCGCACCGTCCACCCCGCGCCGGCGAGCGCCTCGACGAGGTGCGAGCCGACGAAGCCCGAGCTGCCGGTGACGACGGCGAGCACGCGGCGCCTAACGTCTGGCGAGACGGCGGGCCGGCGCGCGCCGATCGTCGGCCACGAGGCGCTTGACGAAGAGGAACTTCTTCCCGATCGACAGCTCCGAGCGCGAGATCGCCGCGTAGCGCGCGACCTTCTCCGGGTAGCGCGCGAGGCTCGACTGGCGAAAGCCCGCGGCCGTGAACAGCGTGTCGGCGAGCGAGACGGCAAACAGCTCCGGGTAGCCGCGCTGGCGCGCGAGCGCCTCCGCCGCCGCGATCAGCCGCCGGCCGAGCCCGCGCCCCTGCGCCTCGGGCGCGACGGCGAGCGAGACGAGTTCGGCGAGCGACGGCGCGTACTCGTCGATCGCGACGCAGCCGAGGAGCGGGCCATCGCGGAGCGGGCCGCCGGCCGCGCCGGGGTCGCGGACGACCCGGTAGCTCTCGATCCGCGCGGCGACGAACGCCGGCGTGCGCGGCAGCGTCAGTCCGTCGGGCGCGTAGCGGTTGTTGAGCGCGGCGATCGCCTCCGCGTCGGCGAGACGCGCGGGGACGATGGCCGGCACGGCCGCGTTCACCGCCCCGCTCCCGTGGCCCGGTGCGGCGGTGGAAGCGGCATCCGCGGCAACCGCTCGGGCAGGTTGGCCGCGCCGTAGAGCACCGTCGCGGTCACCACCGCGGCCTGCCGCAGGTCGTCGGGCGCAAGGTTGGCCGCGACGTCCGCGTTGGTGTGGTGCGTGCGCGTCTCGTAGTCGAGCGGGTCCTGCAGGAAGGTGAACGCGGGAATGCCCACGCTCGTGAACGGCATGTGGTCGGTGCTGCCCGTGTTGGCGATCGTCAGCGTCGTCGGCCCGAGGTCCGCGACGGGAGCGAGCAGCCGCTGAAAGACCGGGCGCGCCGCCGCGTTTCCCTGCAGCCAGACGCCGCGGATGCGCCCCGTGCCGTTGTCGAAATTGAGGTAGGTCGAGAGCCGTGCCTGCTCCGGCTTGAGGCGCATCGTCTCGGGGTCGCCGAGATGGGCGCGCACCCAGCCTAACGAGCCGAAGTAGTCCTCGTGCTCCTCGCCGTCCCAGAGCGCGACGCGGATCGTCCGCCGCGGGTGCGCGCCGGCAGCCGTGAGCAGCCGCACCGCCTCGATCGCGACCGCGGCGCCCGCGGCGTTGTCGGTCGCGCCGGTGCCCGACGTCCACGAGTCGAAGTGCCCGCCGACCATCACCACCTCGGCCTTCAGCGCGGGATCGCTCCCCGGCAGCTCGGCGGTGACGTCGTAGCCCGTCGAGTCGGCGCGCGTGCGCGGCGCGTCGAGGCGCGCCCGGATCTGCAGCGCGACCTCGGGCGCGGGGCGCCCAGCGCGCGCAGTCAGACGCACGAGATTGGCGAGCCGCCCGTAATCGTCACGCGAGACGACCATCGCGGGCGGCGCCTCGCGCAGGTCGGTGTCGTACGCCTGGTACGCGCCGACCATCGGCACGAGCGGGTTGCGGCTCGGCGTGAGCACGGCGAGCGCCCCCGCCCGCGCGAGCGCGACGTACACACCCTGCCGGCGCGCGACCATCGCCGGGTAGTCGCCCGCGTCCTCCCAGTAATCGCGCGGCGACCCCGGATCGGTGAGCCGCGCCAGCGAGTCGAGCTGCGCGTCGGTCCACCGGTGGTTCAGCGGCTCCGCGTGCTCGTCTCGGATCGACAGCGCGGGCACCTCGCCGAGCATCACGATCCGCCCGCGCACGCGCGCCGCCAGCCGGCCGGAGTCGGCGCGCGCCACGTCGGCCGCGGAGTCGAGGCGCTCGGTGACGAGCACCGGCGTGCCGCGCACGACCGCGCCGTCACCCGGAGCACCAGGGCGGGCCGCGCCCGTGGCGGGGCTCCACGCGAACGGGTAGGCGACGAGGCGCGCGTAGTAGGGCGCGGTCAGCTCCAGCGACTGCGACTCGAGCGTCCATCGATTGCCGCGCCGCGTGCCCCACGGCTCCAGCCGCGCGGTCAGTCCGTAGCCGGCGAGCGTGCCACGTGCCCACTCCGCCGCCTCGCCCCACGCGCGCGACCCCGCGAGCCGCGGGCCGAACACGTCGGAGAGGATCGTCGCCGTCTCGGCCACGCGCGAGTGATGCATCCCCTCGTCGCGCACGCGCGCGAGCAGCGCCGCGTCGCCAGCCGTGTCAGGCGCCTGGGCGTGCGCCGGCGCGACCGCGAGCGAGGCGCCGAGGAGGATGGTCAGAGCGATGCGCGTGGAAATCGACGGACGGCGTGACATCGAGCGATGGTGAAGGCTCGCCCCGGAGCGACCGCCCGCGAGCGCGGCGGATCATACACCCGCACGCGGCTCGAGGGCGACCACCCCGACGAGCGGCGCGGCGCGGGCCCGTTCGTAGGCGACGCTGACGAGCACCGCGTACGCGGCCGCCGCGACCGCGATGCCCACGTTGAGGTACGGCGGCGCGGTGAGCGCGAGGCGGATCATCACCGTGGCCGCCGCGTAGCCGGAGTTGCGGAAGACCACGCGATAGTCCGCGCTCGCCGCGAGCGACAGCAGCACGAGCAGCACGTCGCTGAAGATCAGCACCGTGAAGCAGACCTCGAAGAACGTCGGCTGCTCGGCGCCCGAGAGCATCGCCGCGGCGTCGACCGCGCCCATGCAGAGCGCGGCGAGCAGGCCGAGCGCGACGACCTTCTTGGCGGCGATGAACGCGGCCTGGTCGTCGCCGTTGGCGATCGCGCGGTGGCGCTGCACGTGCGCGTGCACCTCGGCGAGCGCGAACACGGCGAGCGCGCCGGCCATGTCGGCGAGGGCGACGGGAACGTGCGCCGCGGCGCCGCGCCAGGCAATTGGTTCGCCCACGTGCGCGACCTCGAGGATCGCCTTGCGCAGCAGGATGAGCGCGAGCAGTTCGAACTGCTTCGCGACCGACTCCGCCACCGACCGCGCGAGCGCGAGGACGAGCGCGACGAGTTCGAGGACGAGCAGGAGCGTGAACGCGACGTCGACGGCCCAGAAGTGCGAGTGCGGCAGGCGCGCGGCCGTATCGCCCGGCAACCATCCGCGCCGCGCCAGCTCGACGACGACGAGCGCGGCCAGGAACGCCACGACGAGCCCGACGCCCAGGGCGTGCTGGGTTCGAGGGCGCTCCCACCCGCGCTCGATCGCGTCGAACAGACGCGCGGGCGGTCCAACGGCGCGCCAGAGGAGGCGGCGTGTCCAACGTTGCGACTCAGCAGCCTCGGCCGTACCGGCGATGACCGGTCCGGACGCTGGTGGTGCGCCCGGCGACAGCGGGCTCATCGACGGAGTGCTCGGTGACGGGGCGGCGCGTGCGGGTTCGGCCATGGCACCCCCCGGCGCCGGTCCGGGCGCCCGTGCGGGAACGCGGACCGCCTGGCGCGGCCCGAATGCTGCCCTAATGTGTGGGCGTCCACCCCCGGGCGCATCACCCCGACCCCTGCCGGCCAAGCGCCGTGACGCCGATCTCCGCCATC
>DASWUT010000876.1:0-2024 GCA_036401455.1 Gemmatirosa sp.
CTGCGCGCACGCGTGCAGCGCGCGCTGGCCGAGGCGCACGCGGATGCCACGGCGCACGCCGTGTCCATGCCCCGGATGTCCGGCCGTGACTGACGCAGCGCGCGGTGATGGTGGGGCACGCGCTCCGGAGGCACGCGCCGCGGCCGCAGAAGCGCTGCGGGTCGTCGTGCTCGGGGCCGGCGGTGTCGGCGGGTACTTTGGTGGCGTGCTCGCCCGCGCCGGGCACCAGGTGACGCTCCTCGCCCGCGGCGACCACCTCGCGGCGATCCACGCGCGCGGCCTCGAGCTCCGCATGCCGGGCGCGGGCGCACCGCCGATGGTGACGCACCCCGAGGCGACCGACGACGCGGGCGCGCTGCCAGAGGCCGATCTCGTCGTCGTGGCCGTGAAGAGCTACTCGCTCGGCGAGGTCGCGCCCGCGGCGGCGCGGCTCGCGGCGGCCGGCGCCACGGTGCTGCCACTGCTGAACGGCGTCGAAGCGGCCGACCGCCTGGCCGACGGCGGCGTCCCGCGCGCCGCACTGCTCGGCGGCGTCACCGTGATCAGCGCGGCGAGGGTTGCCCCGGGCGTCATCGAGCGGCGGAGCGCGTTCCAGCGGGTCGTCGTGGGCAGGTTCGGCGAGCACGCCGCGCCCTCGGAGCGCGTGTCCCGCATCGTGCAGGCGTTCCTCGACGCCGGGGTGGACGCGCAGGCCTCGTCGCGCATCGAGGTCGAGCTGTGGCACAAGCTCGCCTTCCTGGCGTCGATGGCCGCAGCCTGCGGGCTCGCCCGTCGTGCCGTGGGCGCGGTGCGCGACGCGTCGCTCGGTCGCCTGCTCATCGAGCGCGCCGTCGCAGAGATCGTCGCCGTCGGCCGCGCCCATGGCGTCGCGATGGACCCCGACATCGGCGCGGACACGGTCGCCGCGATCGACGCACTGCCCGCCGAGATGCGCCCGAGCTTCCTCGCCGACCTGGAGCGCGGCGGCCCGACGGAACTCGACGTCCTGAGCGGCGCGGTCAGCCGATTCGGCCGGCGCTACAGCGTGCCGACCCCCGTGCACGACACCGCGGTCGCCGCTCTCGGCGCGACGCTGGGGTTGGGGAGCACGGGGGTAGTCTAACGCGGGGGTTGCCTAACGCGATGGTGGCCTAACGTAAGCGCAGCTTGCACGTGGCGTTGCGCCCGCGATGCGTTCAGCCCCGCTGGCCCTACCACGCGTGGACGCGGTTCTTCGGCGACTGGGTCCTCGCCGAACGCACCGAGGCCGCCGTCGTGTCCCTCGTGTCCGACGCGGTGGGCGACGCCGTGTCGTGCCACCTGTCGCGGGACGCGACGGGGCTGGCCATCCTCGCCGAATTGCAGCGGCGCCCGGCCCCCGGCGCCGTCTAACGCTCGCGCGGCCGGCGGACGCGACGTCCCTCGTGCGCGGAGTGGCGCCGGCACGTCGCACTCCGGTCCTTGCGCCGAGACGCGGGGCGGTCGACGTGCCTCGGCCGCCCCCGGTGCTATACGGGCAGCGGCGGTCCGAGCAGCTCCATCCCGAACTGACGGAACAGGGCCGGGTCGGGCGTCGTGTAGGCGCCCGGCGCGCGGGGGCGCTCGAACCACTCCTGCATCCGCCCGGCGGGGGTGAACGTGATCAGCATCCGCCCCGGCGCGTCGCCGACGAACGCCCAGCGGTGCGGCACGCCCCGGGGGCCCAGCACGCAGGCGCCGGGCCCGGCCCGGAACTGCCGGCCGCCGACCTCCACGAGGTACTCGCCCGCGGTCACGTACCAGAACTCGTCGACGTCGCGGTGCAGGTGGAGCGGCGGGCCCCCGTGCTTGGTGTTCGCCTGCTCCATCGCGAAGAGCGCGCCTTGGGTGTCTACGGTGGCCACCTTGAACGTCGTCGCGCTGACGCCCACCGCGCGCGCGGTGCGGAAGCGATCCTCGCCGGCCGACACCAGGACGCCCGCCGCCGGCGGCTGCCCCGTCCCGGGCTGCGGCGTTGCGGCGGGCGGCGTGGCGGTGGGCGGCGCGGCGGGCGGTTGCCGGGCGTC
>DASWUT010000877.1:0-5818 GCA_036401455.1 Gemmatirosa sp.
CTTCCCGCGACACCGTGCCGACCGCGCGGGGTGGTGGACACATCCGCCGGCGCGACGTGTTACGCGCCGGGGCCGTCGCCGGCGTGGCGCTGGTCGGCGGCGCGGTGCTGGGGGCCGCGGCGGTCGAGCGGCGCCCCGCGCCCGTCGGGTCGCGCGACGCGTTCGCCGCCGCGCAGGGTCGGCTGCTGGCGCGGTACGGGGTGCAGGCGAGGGAGCGGTACGTCACGCTCGGTGCACCGCCCCTGCGGACGCACGTGCTCGAGGCGGGACCCGAAGCGGGCGCGGGCGAGCCGGTGCTCCTGCTCCATGGCGGCGGCAGCGTCGCGGCCGAGATGACGCCGCTACTCGCCGCGCTGCAGCCGCGGTTCCACGTCTACGCGCCCGACCGGCCCGGGTGCGGGCTCACCGACATGGTCGACTACACGGTCGTCGCGCCGACGATCGCCGCGTTCCGCGCCCACGCGGTCGCGTTCGTCGGCGCGGTGCTCGACGCGCTCGGGCTCGCGACCGCCAGCCTCGTCGCGAACTCGATGGGCGGGTACTGGGCGCTTGCCTTCGCGCTCGCCCACCCGGAGCGCGTGCGCCGGCTCGTCCTGGTCGGCGAGCCCGCCGGCAGCGCCGAGCACGCGCCGCTCATGCAGCGGCTGTTAGGCGTCCCGGCGGTGAGTCAGCTGCTCCGGGCGACGGCGCTGCGGCCGACGCCCGACCATATCCGCGAGTCGTACGCCCGCATCCTCGTCGCGCACGTCGACCGCGTGCCCCAGGAACTCCTCGACTGCGCCTACGCCGCCGCCGTGCTCCCGGGCGCGCAGCGCGCGTGGTACAGCATGCTCGACCAGGTCACGCACGTGCGCGGTGCATCGGAGCTCACCTACGCGCTCCGGCCGGAGCTGCCGCGGCTCGCCGTCCCGACGCTGTTCGTCTGGGGCGACCGGGACACCTTCGGGTCGTCGGCGGAGGGGCAGGCGATGAGCCGCCTGATGCCGAACGGCCGGGCGGAGGTGATCGCCGACGCCGGGCACCTCGTCTGGCTCGACCAGCCGGCGCGCTGCGCGGAACTGGTCACCGGCTTTCTGGCCGCGGCCGCCTAACGGCGTCGCCCCGCCAGACGGCTCCGCCCAGACCCCTCGTCCAGATCACCACGGGAGGAACGACGATGTGTGCCACGGTGCGTTGGTGCGTGCTCGTCTGGATCGCGGTCGCGGGCATGGCCGGCGGCGCCGGCCGCGCCCAGGCGCAAGCGCCGTCCACTCCCGCCCTCTATGACGTGCCGACCGGCGTGGGGACGCGGTGGGCCAGCCCCGAGAACCCGACCGGCGCCAGGGGCCAGGCGGGGCGGGCCGGCGGCGGCCGCAAAGGCGCCCCGACGATCACGCTCAAGGCGGGGCAGAGTGCGGTGCTCGCGGAGGCGCACGGCACGAGCGGCACGGTGCGCCGGATCTGGATGACGCTCCTCGATCCGTCACGGCCGCCGTGTTGCAGCGCGCGCGTGCTGCGTAGCCTGCGGATCGACATGTACTGGGACGGCGCCGCGACGCCGGCGGTGAGCGCGCCGCTCGGCGACTTCTTCGGCGTCGGCCTCGGCCGCACCGCGGCGTTCGAGTCGGCCCTGTTCTCGAGCCCCGAGGGCCGGAGCTTCAACGCCACCGTGCCGATGCCGTTCCGCACCGGAATGCGCCTCGTGCTGACGAACGAGGGCGACGTGGACATCCCGGCCGTCTACTACGACGTCGACTACACGCTGGGCGACCAGCACCCGGCCAGCGCGGCGTACTTCCACGCCTACTGGCGGCGCGAGCGCCCAACGCGGCCGAGGGCCGACTACGAGATCCTGCCCCGCGTCACCGGCCGCGGGCGCTACCTCGGCGCGAACCTCGGCGTGATCGTCGACCAGGCGCAGTACTTCGGGACGTGGTGGGGCGAAGGCGAGGTCAAGGTCTATCTGGACGGCGACTCCACGCTCGCGACCCTCGCGGGGACGGGCACCGAGGACTACATCGGCACGGGGTTCGGCGAGGGCCGCTTCGCGCACCTCTATCAGGGGGCGCCGGTGGCCGACACCGCGGCGGGGCGCTTCGCCTTCTACCGGTACCACATCCCCGACCCGGTCTACTTCGGGCGGGACGTGCGCGTGACGATCCAACAGATCGGCTTTCACATGGAGGCGATGGACCACAGCAGCGCGTCCCTCGTGCGGGCCGGTCGCCGCCTCGCGCGCGCCGGTGCCGGGGGGACGGCGCTGGACCTGCGCGAGGTTGGGCTATTCGAGCGCGCCGACGACTGGTCGAGTTGCGTCTACTTCTACCTCGACCGCCCCGAGAACGGGCTCCCGGCGCTCGCCCCCGTCGCCGTCCGCCTCGCGGGGCTCTGACCGCCCGCGCGTGATCTTCGACTTCGATCATGTGGAGTCCCCGGACGCCCCCGCGTCACGATCGACAACACGGAGCGCGCCGCGTGAGCCTGAAAACCGCATCGGTCCTCGCAACGGCTGTGATGCTCGTCGCCGTCGGGGGGCTCCTCGTTTCGCACACGCTCATCGCGGGGAACGTGGCAGGGCAGGTTCTCCAGGGCGGAGCCGTGCTGTGTGCGCTCTGGGTGCGGGTGACCTTCGGCCGCCGGAGCTTCCACATGGCCGCGAATCCGACCGTGGGCGGCCTCGTCACGACCGGGCCGTACCGCTACGTCCGCCACCCGATCTACGTGGCCGTCCTATTGCTCGTCTGGGCCGGGGTTGCCACCCACGCAACGCGACGCAGCTTCACTCTCGCGGCCCTCGCCACCGCCGCGGTGGTCGTGCGCATCCGGGCCGAGGAGGAGTTACTCGTGATTCGCTACCCGGCGTACGCCGCGTATGCCGCGCGGACCAAGCGTCTGATCCCGGGCGTGCTCTGACCAGGCGGGCCGGTGCGACGCGCGACGACCCCGCTGCACCTGCTGGCGGTCCGCCACATCGCACCCGACGTGATGGTCCTGCAGGCGAGTTGGAAGAACCCGGTCATGCATCCGGATGGCACACTCGATCCGGTGCAGCAGGACGACATGATCGTGTCGTACACGTTGCTGCGGAGCGGGATGGGTTGGCGAGCCGCGCAAGTCGACCTGCACAACGTGGACAAGATGAATCTTCCCTTCGCGAACGCCGGTCAGAAGCCGTAGCTCGTCCACCGAGGCGCCATGTTGACGGTCCAGTCCGCGAAGCCGAACGTCATGTTGCAGCCGTTCCTCGACGGCTACGTGCAGCGGGAACTCGTTCCCGGCGACGGTGAGTGTATCGAGCCGGTCGTTCCCCGGACGGGCACGATGCTCGAGTTCCAGTTCGCCGCTCTCTACGAGGTGAAGGCCTACGGCACGGACCTGCTCCGTCCCTCGTGGGCGACGACGATCATCGGGCCGATCGACGCCCACAACGTACGACTGGTACTGCGCGGCCGGGTGGAGTCGCTGGTGGTCCTCCTCCGGCCGATGGGGCTGTATCGGCTCTTTGGCGTTCCGGTCTCGCTGTTCCGCGGCGCGGGGGCCGACGGCCCGGCCGTGTTCGGGTCGGGCATATCCGCCCTCTACGAACGCCTCGGGAATGCGCCATCCTTCGCGGAGCGGGTCCGCCTCTTGGACACGTTCCTCGTGCATCGCCTCGGCTGCGCGGCGCCGCTCCTGCCGGTCGCGCGCGCGCTGCAGCGACTCGCGTCCGGCGGCGGCAAGCGTGAGCGCCGCCGCGATCTGCGCCGGGATGGGGCAGCGGCAGCTGGAACGACGGTCGCTGGCGCTGGTCGGCCTTCCGCCCAAGGCGCTGGCGCGGATCGCCCGCTTCCAGCGCGCGATCCACCAGCGGCAACGCCAGCACGCGAGTTGGCTGGCGATCGCCCACGAGGTCGGGTACTACGACCAGATGCACATGATCCGGGACTTTCATCAGCTCGGCGGCGGGTCCCCGACGCAGGTGCTGAATAGGATCGAGGACGGGCACCTGATCTCGTTCGCTTCCACCTGAACCGGGGGCGCCGGCGCGCGTCGACGGCGCGCTCGGTGCGCATCCGCGCCAGGGCTACCGTGCCGTCAGCGTCCGTTGCCACGGCGTTAGGCAGGCATCCGGTCAGGTTCGCCGCTCGCCGCTTGTGGGAGCACGAAGGTCGGGGCCGAGTGCGGACTCTGGACGTTTTATTCTGGGCTCCGTGCTTGTAGCCATCAGAACGGGTCGTTCCCTCGACAGCAAACCGCGCCGTCAGCTGTCCGGCCAAACATGTCGAGCGCGCAGCGGTAGCCTTCGGCAGCATCGGGGCGGCGGGAGCGATCGGGACAGAACGCGACCGCCGGTCGATAGTACCGGCCATGCCCGCGCTGCCCCGCCCCGTGTGCCGGGCCAAGAGTTGCCGATGATCGTTACGGGGTAGTCGCAACCCCTGCCCTCCTGCTCCTGCATGGGGCATGTGGGTCACGGCGCTCGATGTTACGGTATGTTCGGCACGCCTCCGCGTCGGAGCTCCGCCGCACCCTGGACGGCGATCGACCGCGTGACTGGCGCGACGAACAGTTCGCGGTCCGACGAAGCGATGCGTTTCCCACCCAGGCGCGTGAACACCGTAAACACCTCGTCCCGATGCCATCCGCGACCCGACTGGCCTCGATGACCGGCACTGCCGAGTGCCCCTGAGATCGCGCCCGAGCGGACGTCCGACGGCGCGTCCGCGTCGGCGCCGCTCGCGGTCCCGGCCACGCTCGAGTGGCGCGATGACACGCTGTACCTGCTCGATCAGACCCGGCTGCCGCTGGAGATCGTCGTCGAGCGGCAGGCGAACCTCGAGCAGGTGTGGGCCTCGATCCGCGCGCTGAAGGTGCGCGGCGCCCCGGCGATCGGCGTGGCGGGCGCGTACGGGCTCTGCGTCGCGATGCAGGCGAGTCGCACCGCACCCGTCGCCACCTTCCGCGCGTGCGTCGCCGCGCACGCCGCGTATCTCGCGTCCGCCCGGCCCACCGCCGTCAACCTGCAGTGGGCCCTCCGGCGCCTCGAAGCCCGCGTCGTGTCGCAAGAGGACACGCTCGAGGACACTCGCGACGCCGCCGCCCTGTACGACGCGCTCGTCGACGAGGCTCGGCGCATCCACGCCGAGGACCAAGTGTTGTGCGAGGGGATCGGGCGACACGGCGTGGACCTCATCCGTCCCGGCTCGGGGGTCCTCACCCACTGCAACGCCGGCGCGCTCGCGACGACCGGCATCGGCACCGCTACCGCGCCGATGTACCTCGCGCATCGACGCGGCACGCGCTTTCGCGTGTACGCCGACGAGACGCGGCCGCTGCTGCAGGGCGCGCGGCTCACGGCGTTCGAGTTGCAGCGCGCCGGCATCGACGTCACCCTGCAAACCGACAACATGGCGGCCGCCACGATGCAGCGCGGGCTGGTCGACGTCGTGATCGTCGGCACCGACCGCGTGGCCGCCAACGGCGACGTCGCGAACAAGATCGGCACGCTCGGCGTCGCGATCCTCGCCAAGCACTTCGGCATCCCGCTGTACGTCGCGTGCCCGTCGTCCACCCTCGACCTCGCCACGCCGACGGGCGCGGACATCGTGATCGAGGAACGCGCGGACGAGGAGGTGACGAGCTTCGGTGCGCGCCGCACGGCGCCCGAGGGGGTGGCGGTCCGGAACCCCGCGTTCGACGTCACGCCGCACACGTTGGTCGCAGGCTTCATCACCGAGCGCGGACTCATCGGCCCGCCGTTCGGGGACAACCTGGCGTCTTCCTTTCGCTGAGTTTCCAGTCGCATGCAGAACCGCTGGTCCGCAGCCGCGGCACGCCGCGTCGTCGACGAGTACGGCCG
>DASWUT010000878.1:0-1737 GCA_036401455.1 Gemmatirosa sp.
CGCGCCGTCCCCACACCCGACGGCTCCACGTCGCCGCGCTGCGCACGCCCGGACACGCCGCCGCACACGCTACCACGCGCGGCATCGCACGCACCACCGCCGGCGCCGCGCTCCTGGGCGTGCTCGCGGCCGCGTGCGGCGGATCATCGGCGCGCCCGGCCGCCGCGCCCGCGCCGGCCCCGGCGAACGCCCCGGCGCTGCTCGACGCGATGCGCGACCGCTACGCGGGCCGCTGGTACCGCACGCTGACCTTCACGCAGCGCACGACGCTCGTCGGGCGCGACGGGCGCGAGCGTCACGAGGTCTGGTACGAGGCGCTCGCCGTTCCCGGCAAGCTGCGCATCGACCGCGATTCGACGCTGCGCAGTGGAACGCTGTTCGCCAACGACAGCCAGTACGTCGTCCGCGATGGGCGGCTCGCCGTCGCGGTCGCGGGGCACAACCCGCTCCTCGTCCTCGGCTTCGACGTCTACGGCCAGACCGCCGCGCGTAGCGAGGCGGTGCTCCGCTCGCTCGGCTTCCCGAGCGGGCCCGTGCGCGAGGACCATTGGGAGGGGCGCCCGGTGTGGGTGGTCGGCGGCGCACCGGGCGACCTGCACTCCCCACAGTACTGGATCGACCAGGAACGCCTCGTCTTCGTCCGCCTGCTCGAGCCGACGGCCGGCGACTCGACGAAGACCACGGACTTCCGCTTCGGCGACTACCGGGCGGCCGGCGGTGGATGGATCGCGGCGCGCGTCGAGAACTACACCGGCGGGGCGCGCACGCTGCTCGAGGAGTACGACGGAATCCGCGCCGACGTCCCGCTCGATCCGGCGCTGTTCGACGCGCGCCGGTGGACGGCGGCGCGGCACTGGCGGCGGTAACCTGGCGGTGCTGAGTTTCAGCGCTGTGCGCCTGACGGCGCTCCGCCTGGGCGCGCTCAGTCCAGAAAGCTGAGCGCCTCGCCGCGGCGGACCACCTTCGCCAGCGCGGCGTACACGGCGGGGTCGAGCAGTTTGCCGGCGAGCGTGCCGAGGTATTCGAGCGCGGCGTCGGGGGCCATCGCGCCCTGGTAGGCGCGCGCCGACGTCACGGCGTCCCACACGTCGGCCGCGGCGAGCACACGGCCGCCGGGCGCGATCGCTGGGCCGGCGACCGCGCGCGGATATCCGGTGCCGTCCCATCGTTCGTGGTGGTCGGCCACGGACGCGATCACGTCGCCCATCCCCGGCACGGCCGCGAGGGGCGCGAGGATCTCGAGACCCAGGCGGACGTGCTCGCGGATGTGTGCCCGCTCGTCGGCGGTGAGCGGACCGGGCTTGTGCAGCACCTCGTCGCGCACGCCGATCGTTCCCACGTCGTGCAGGCGCGCGGCGAGCCGCACCGATTCGACCATGTCCTCGTCGAACTCGAGTTCGGCGGCGATCGATGCGGCGAGCGCGGCCACACGCGTGGCGCGGCCGCCGGCGTACGGGTCCTTCGCCTCGAGCGCCGCGACGAGTGCCTCGGCGACCGCGACGCTCGTCGCGCGCATCGACACTTCCGCCGCGCGCTGGGCCTCGGCGACCGCCGCCTGCTGCCCCGCGAGCTCGTCGCGCAACGCCTCCTCGGCCGCCTGTCGGGCGCGCTCGAGCGCGCGGCGGCGCAGGGCCTCCTCGACGGCGTGCTGCAGCGCGGCGAGTTCGAGCGGCTTGACGAGGTAATCGACCGCCCCCGCGGTGAACGCGGCCCGGGCGCTCGCCGCGTCGTCGACCG
>DASWUT010000879.1:0-8311 GCA_036401455.1 Gemmatirosa sp.
ATGGCGTTGCGGTCGACGATCGTCTACCCGCTCGGCACGATCGCCGTGCAGATGGGCGCGCCGGAGAACCTCGCCCTGCTCCGCGCGCACGACGCACCGGGTGAGATCGTCGCGCTCGTCGTCGCGCACGGCGACCACGACGAGCCGATCGACAACGAGCGCTTCCTCGGCCGCGTCGGCGTCGCCGCGCGCGTGCACGAGCGCATCAACCTGCCAGGCGACACGGTTCAGATCACGTTGCAGGGGCTGCGGCGCATCCGCATCGACGCGGTGGAGCAGATCGCCCCGTATCCGATCGCGCGCGTGACACCGGCGTACGACGTGCTCGCCCCGGACGACGACCCCGACGCCACGGGCGCCGAGGCGGTTGGTGCCGAGGCCTCGCGCACCGCGATGGAGGAGCTCGTCACGCGCGTCGTGAGCGCGGCCGAGACGCTGTCGACGCTCGTCGAGCGGATCCCGGACGAGGTACCCGCGATTCTCAAGATGAACGTGAGCGATCCCGGGCGGTTCGCCGATCTCGCGGCGACCAACATGAACCTGCGCATCGCCGACAAGGACGAGGTACTGCAGAAGCTCGACGTCGCCGACCGGCTGCGCTTCATCCTGTCGCGACTGGAGCGCGAGGTCGGGCGCGCGCAGGTGATGGAGCAGGTCAAGAAGCAGACCGAGATCAAGATCGAGCAGCACCAGCGCGAGTTCTACCTGCGGCAGCAGCTGCGCGCGATCCAGACCGAGCTCGGCGAGACGGACCCGGGCGAGAAGGAATCGAGCGAGATCCTGAAGCGGATCGAGGACGCGAACCTGCCCGAGCGCGTCGCATCCGAGGCGCGGCGCGAGGTCGAGCGGTTGCGGATGCTGTCGACCGCGTCGAGCGAGTACCAGGTGGTGCGCACCTACCTGGACTGGGTGCTGTCGTTGCCGTGGAACGGCGCCGAGACGCAGCCGGAGATCGACCTCCGGAAGGTCGAGGACGCGTTAGGCGAACGGCACTACGGACTGAGCGAGGCGAAGGACCGGATCGTGGAGTACCTCGCCGTGCGCAAGCTCAAGGGTGGCCGGTCGTCGGGCCCGATCCTCTGCTTCGCGGGCCCGCCGGGAACGGGGAAGACCTCGTTAGGCGAGGTGATCGCGAAGGCGATCGGGCGCCAGTTCTACCGCATCTCCGTCGGCGGCGTGCGCGACGAGGCCGAGATCCGCGGTCACCGCCGGACGTACGTGGGATCGATGCCGGGCCTGCTCGTTCAGGCGATGCGGCGCGTCGCCGTGAAGGATCCGGTGTTCCTCATCGACGAGATCGACAAGATGAGCGGCGGCGGCCCGGCGGGCGACCCGACGGCGGCGATGCTCGAGGTGCTCGACCCCAACCAGAACTCGACATTCGTCGACCACTACCTCAACCTGCCGTTCGACCTGTCGCAGGTGTTGTTCATCTGCACGGCCAACAACCTGTACGACATCCCCGGGCCGTTGCGCGACCGCCTCGAGGTGATCCGGATCGCCGGGTACACGGTCGAGGAAAAGGTCGAGATCGCGTGGCGGTACACGATCCCGCAGCTGTTGGACGACCACGGGCTCGTCGAGCACGACATCGTGTTCACCGACGAGATCCTCTCGTTCATCGCGAACCGCTACTCGCGCGAGGCCGGGCTACGCAACTTCGGCCGCAATCTCGCGACGCTCATGCGCAAGCGCGCGCGCCGCAAGGCCGAGGGGGACGAAGCCGCGTGGGTGCTCGACAACAGCGCCGTCGAGGAGGTGCTCGGGCCTCCGCGCTACGCCGTCGAGGCCGCGGAGCGTGAAGCAGAAGTCGGCGTCGTGACCGGCCTCGCGTGGACGAGCACGGGCGGCGACCTGATGTCGATCGAGGCGCTGCGCATGCCGGGGACGGGCAAGCTCACGGTCACCGGCCAGCTCGGTGACGTGATGCGCGAGAGCGTCGACGCGGCGCTGTCGTACGTGCGCTCGCGCGCGGGCACGTTAGGCGTCGAGGACAAGGCGTTCCGCGAGCACGACATCCACGTGCACTTCCCCGCCGGCGCAGTGCCGAAGGACGGCCCCTCGGCGGGGATCGCGATCACGCTCGCGATCGCGAGTGTGCTCTCCCGGCGGCCGGTGCGCCGCGACCTCGCGATGACGGGCGAGGTAACGCTTCGCGGCAAGGTGCTCGAGATCGGCGGGGTGAAGGAGAAGGTGCTCGCCGCCTACCGTGCCGGGCTGCGCGAGGTGATCCTGCCGGCCGCCAACGAGAAGGATCTTCGCGATGTGCCGGCGGAGGTGCGCGACGGAACGACGTTCACGTTCGTCGCGGCGATGGACGACGTGCTGCGGATCGCGCTCCTGCCGGCGCCGGGGGAGCGCGCCGACCCGGCGCCGGAGGTCATGCCGGAGCCGGTTGCGTCGCTGGCCGACGGCGACACGCTCACCGTGGGGCAACACCACCGGACGCCGAGCGCGCGGAGTGAAGTGGCGGAGCCGGCCGTGGCGGGCGAGGCGACGCCCCTGTAACAACGCACGAACCGGCAGCGACGGGCCCGACGGGCGTAGATTGCCGGTGCCGGCCCCGACCGGGGGCGTCGTCGAACGGTCTCGTGCACCCGCGTCACCATGCCCCACGCTGATCCAACCGCGACGGTCGAAGTCTCGCGCCGCTCGCCTGCGCTGCTGTCGTTCGCCGACGGGCTGCGGGAGTTGTCGACCGCACCGCGCGGGCAGATCCCGGCGCTCGACGTACTGCGTTCGGCGGCGATCGTGATGGTGGTCGTCGGCCACTTCTCCGTGCCGGGTGCCGAGGTGTTCCGGCATTCGGCGGCGCTTTTCCGCACGCCGCCCTTCCTGTTTGGCTGGACCGGCGTCGACCTCTTCTTCGTCCTGAGCGGGTTGCTCATCGGCCGGCAGCTCTGGCGCGAGTTCGTGCGCGAGGGAACCGTCGACGTCCGCCGGTTCGTGCTCCGCCGGGGGTTCCGGATCTGGCCGCTGTATTTCGTCGCCACGCTCCTGTCGCCGGTGCTCACCGCGACCTGGTCGTATCGGTGGTCAGACTGGCTGTTCGTCAGCAACTACTTCCCGTGTCGCGTCGAGGGTGGCTGGTCGCTCTCGACCGAGGAGCAGTTCTATATCGTCGCCCCATTGATGCTCGTACTCGGGGCGCGTCGGTTCCAGGCGAGGAGTTGGTTTGCCGTCATCCCGGTCGGACTCGCGCTCGTCAGCGCCGCGCGCTGGGCGACGGCGCAGCGCCTGTTCCAGACGGGGATGAACCTGCACGACGTCAAGCAGGCGCTGTATTCACCGTTTCACCTGCACAACGAAGGGCTCGCGATCGGTCTGCTGATCGCACTTGCCGCGACGATCGCCCCACAGTGGATTAGCGGCGCGCGCGAACATCGCGCGCGGACGGCCGCGATCGTCGTAGGCGCTCTTGCGCTCGGGGCCGCACTCGACGTCACGAGCGCGGTCGTGTTTCCGTTCCTCGCGCTGGCGCTGATCTATGGCGCGATCACCGTCGGCCTCCTCGCGGTCGGGCCGGCCCTCCCGAACGTGCTGCGGGCGCGGGGGTTCTTCACGATCTCACGCCTGTCGTACGGCATGTACCTCAACCACTTCGCCGTACTGCGCTGGATCGTGCCGCCCGTCGCGCGCGGTCTGCGCGGCGCGCTCGGCGACCATCGTGCGACGGTCGCGCTCGCCCTGCTCTTCGCCCTGGTCTGCTCGGCTGCGATCGCCGCGATCACGTTCGTGGTCGTGGAACGCCCGTTCCTGCTGCTGCGCGAACGCGTCCTGCACGCACGGCCGGCGCTCGGCGTGCCCGCGGGCGAGGCGGCGGTCGCCTAACGCGCGGACGGCGGGGTGCGACGAACCGCACGCCTGGAAACGGGATGACGGGATTTGTTGGATGAACGGGATCGAGCTTCCGCGGTGTTGGTCCGTCGTGGCAGACCCAAGGCTCTTGGGGTCTGCCGGGATGGGTCGCCCGGACGAGCCCGATCCCGTTCATCCAACAAATCCCGTCATCCCGTCCAGCTGCCCCGCACATGCCTGACGGACGCACCCCCGCAGACCCGGCGTGCTCGCGCGCTACCGCAGCCGCTCCAGCGCCTGCCCAAGCGCGTACAGCAGCACGCCCACGAGCCCCCCGACCAGCGTCCCGTTGATCCGGATGAACTGCAGATCCCGCCCGATCTGCACCTCGATCCGGTGTGACGTTGCGGCGGGGTCCCACCCCGCGACGGTACCCTCGATCAGCTGACTCACCTCGTCGCGGTACTGTTCGATGATCGCGAGCACCGCCTCGACGATCCAGCCGTCGAGCTTCGCCGCGAGCGCGGCATCGGCGAGCACCGTGTCGGCGAGCGACGTCAGCCCGCGCTCGACCGCGTTGGGCGCGGCGCCGGCGTCGGCGTGACCCAACACGTCGGCCTGGCGCGCGAGGGCGCGCTTCACGTCGCCCCACAGGCCCCCGGCGTACTCGCGGACGGCCGGGTGCGCGAGCAGCTCCTCCTTCACCGCCTCGGCGCGCGCGATCGTCTCGGGCGAGGTGCGCAGGCGCTCGGCGAACCGCTGCACCGCGTCGTCGAAGCGCGCGCGGAGCGGGTGGTGCGGGTCGGCGCTCACCTGCTGCAGCGTGCGCTCGAGCCCGTCGATGATCTTCTGATGCAGCTTGTCCTCGACCGCCCCCGGCACCCACCACGGCGCCTCGGCGGCGATGCGCGCACGGATCACGTCCTGGTTGGTCGCGACGCCGCGCGCGGCGATCCGCAGCGCCTCGTCGAGCAGCTCCTGGTGACGGCCGTCGGCGGTGAGCAACCCGAGCGCGCGTCCGACGAGCGGGCCCGCCTGCACCTTGCGCAACCGCGTGACGAGCGAGCGCTCGACGAATGCGTTCACGTCGTCGTCGCGCAACACCTCGGCGGCCCCCGACAGCCCGACCGCGACCTGGCGCGCGACGAGCCGTGCGTGCGCCGGGTCGGCGAGCCACGCCGCTGCACGCTCGCCCGGGCGCGCGGCGGCGAGCTTCGACCCGACGACCTCGCGCGAGAGGAAGTTCTGCTGCACGAAGCGGCCGAGCGAGCGGCCGATCCGGTCCTTGCGCGACGGCACGATCGCCGTGTGCGGAATCGGGATGCCTAACGGATGACGGAAGAGCGCGGTCACCGCGAACCAGTCGGCGAGTCCGCCGACCATCGCCGCCTCCGCGAACGCGCGCACGTAGGCCACCCACGGGTGCCCCGACTCGAGCGCGCGCGCGACGACGAACAGCACCGCGGCCACGACGAGCATCCCCGTCGCGCGCCGCTGCATGCTGCGGAGCGCCTGTAGCTTCTGCTCCTCGTCGGGGACCGGCGGCGGCACGCGCGGATCGTGCGAGGCCGTCGCGTTCCCATCGCCCGCAGCCAGGCGCGCGGACTCGCCGGGCGGCAGCGCGCGGGCGGGTGGTCCGGACGCGGGACCAGGTGCGAGCAGCGTCACGGGCGCTCCGTCACTGGCGTAGCGTGGCGTGGGCGGGGTCGATCACGTCGAGATCGGCCGCGGACGCCGCGTCGACGTAGAGCACCGCGGGCCGCCCCCCGACGTCGAGCGCACGCAAGCGCACCGTGCGGCCGCCCTCGCGCGCGGCGTTCGTGAACGTCTTCGTGTTGCCCGCGGTGTTGCCCGCGCCGTGCGCCGCGCCGGCCGCGGCGCCAGCCGAGTCGGCGCGCGCGCCCTCGTAGCGGCGGCCGATCGCGTCACCGGCCGCCTGAAAGAACTCCGCCGCGTCGACGCCCGAGTCCCAGACCGTGAGCCAGACGAACGCGTCGCCGTTGGCGGTGCGGACCGACGCCCAGCGATCCCCGGCCAGCCCCGCTGCCGCGCGCGCCGCTCCACCGAGGTCGCTCGACTGCTGGTACAGGAAGAGCCGCGTGTCGAACTCGCCCAGCACGTTGGTCGCCGCGACACTCCCACTCCGCGGCCCGGGGAGCGTCACGGTCACGAGCCGCGGGGCCGCGACGGCCGCCGTCGACGTCCGCGCGGCGCGAAGATACGTCTCGGGATGCAGCACCTCCCGCGTACTCGACGGCAGACGCAGCGCGAGCGAGTCCAGCCGTCCCGCGGCGGCCGCCTGCCGCGCGAGCTCCGCACCGCTCAGGTACGGAAAGAGCAGGTCCTCGTGGACGACGAGCGGCGCGGACGACAGCTGCGGGTCGCGGTCCGCGTTGGCGCGAATGTCCTGCCGCACGCGGTCCCACCCGCCGGGAAGTCGAGACGCGAGGTCGCGTCCGCCGCCGAGTTGCACCCACATCGCCTGCCCCTCGAGCGCGGCGTGTGCGGCCGCGTCGGCGTCCGCGTCGCTTCCGTGCGTGAGCACCGAGTCGACGTTCAGGTGCTGGTTCTGCAGCGCGTGAACCATCTCGTGGCGCAGCGTGGCCGTGGTGGTCGCCGAATCGGTCCCCTCGACGAGGTAGAGCGTCTTCGCCCGCGGGTCGTAGTACCCCGCCACCTGCTCGTCGAGCAGGCGCCCCATCACCGCCGCGAGGTCGAGTGTATCGGGAATCAGGCCGAGGCGGCGGTAGGCGAGCTGCTGGGCGGCGAGCAGCGCGCGAGCCTCGGGCCGCCCGAGGGTGGCCGCGACGAACCCGCGCACCTCGGCCCGGGACCGCCGCTCGATGCGCGGCGGGGTGCGAAAGCGCAGCCCGACGGCCTGCTCGATCTCGGGTGCGAGCGCGGCGGCCTGCTGGGCCACGCTCTGCGGGCCCGGCCCTCGCGCGCACCCGAGACCGAGGGCGAGCGCCGCAGCCACGGCGACGCGCGCGCGCACCCCGAGCGCGGGGTGCCCGACGACGGGGGCGACGGTCACGGCGTCAGGTGCCAACGAGAATGTGGGTGAAGTACCACGCGATGATCCGGTCGCCGAAGAACAGCGCAACCGTCGCCCCCGGTGCAAGGAAAACGCCGAACGGGACGTGCGGCAGGTTCCCGAGCACCGCGCCGAAGCTCTCCGCGGACGCCGCGCCGTCCGACGCGGACCGCGCACGCACGAGGGCGAGCGGGACGAGCACCACCACCGACGCGACCGCGCCGAACATCGCGCCGAGCAGCACGGTCATCAGCGCGCGCTCGGGGCCGATCGAGGCGCCAACGGCGGCCATCATCGTCACGTCGCCGAAGCCCATCGCCTCGCGCTTGAAGGCCAGTTCGCCGAGCCAGCCGATGATCGCGACGAGCCCCGCGCCCGCACACGCGCCGAGGAACGCCTCGTACGGCTGCGCGAACAGCGACGCCGCACCGGCCGTCCGGCTCACGATCGACCCGATGATGCCGAAGAGGAGCAGGAAGACGGTGAACCCGTCGGGGATCACCATCGCGCGCGCGTCGGTGATCGCGATCCCGAGAAGAACGGTGAGCAGCACCGCGACGCGCACGGCGTCGAACGTCGCCCCGAGCGTCCACACCGCGCCGAGCCACATCAGCCCCACCGACAGCTCGACGAGCGGGTAGAGCGGCGAGATCGGGAGCGCGCAGCCGGCGCATCGCCCTCGCAGCGCGAGCCAGCTGAGCACGGGGATGTTCTCGTACCAGCGCACGGCGCGCCCGCAGCGTGGGCAACGCGAGGGCGGTCGGACGACCGACTCCTCGGCTGGCCATCGCACGATGCAGACGTTGAGAAACGAGCCGAGCGCGAGCCCCGCGACGAGGGCGAGGAAGAGCAACGGCCAGGCGGTTTGCGGAGGGATGTAGCCGACGGGCAACGGACGGGGGAAGCGGGGAGATCGGGGCCGCGTTCGGCGAACGCGTGTCGGGTCAGCGGGTCGCGCTCACCGGGTCGCGCGCGAACGGCGCGCCGGCACGGAGCGACGCGGGACGCAGCGCGTACAGCAGGATCGATCCGGCGACGGCCGCGTTCAGCGACTCCACCGCCCCGGTGCTCGGCACGGCGACGTGCGCGGTCGCGCGGGAACGCACCGCGTCGCCGAGCCCCGCTCCCTCGTTGCCGATCGCGAGCGCGAGACGCGGCGGGGCGTCGGCGGCGAGCGCGTCAACCGGGTGCCCCGAGCCGTCAGCGCCCCAGAGCGACACGTCGGCCGCGTCGAGCATCGCCGCGAGCGCGTCGAGTGGCGCGTGCAGCACGGGGACCGCGAAGTGCGCGCCCATCCCGGCCCGGACGACCTTCGCACTCCACACGTCGCCGGTGCCGGGGAGGGCCACCACGCCCGCCGCACCGAGCGCGGCCGCGGCGCGGATCAGCGTGCCGACGTTGCCAGGGTCCTGCACCGCGTCGAGCACGAGCAGGCGGAACTCACGCCCCGCACGCGCCGCCGCCGCGGCCGCCCGCAGC
>DASWUT010000880.1:0-6499 GCA_036401455.1 Gemmatirosa sp.
CCGCCGGCGAGCCCGGCGAGCGCCCCGAGTGCCCCGCCGGCGCCGCCGCGTCCGCCGGCGAGGCCAGCCAGCTGGCCCAGTGCACCGCCACCGCCCATCCCGCCCGCGATGCCTGCCACCGCACCGAGGCCAGCGTTCAGCACGTTCTTGCCCTGCCCGACGTCGCTCAGGGCGCCGCCGAGCGCGCTCCCGATGCGACCCGTGCCGGTGAACTGGCCAGCGAGGCCGATACCCGTATTGATCCCCCGCCCGATGTCGCGCAGCGGGCCCTTGCCGTAGGACGCGAACCCCTGGCCCACGCCGCCAGCGACCGCACCGCCGATGATCCCCGGCAGGCCTAACGATGAACCGGTCGTCGCGCCCTTGACCACCCCGCCGGCGATGTTCGCGACCACGGGCGCCGCGCGCGACACGAATCGCCCGATGTCGCCGAACAGGCTCTCGAGGTATTCGTCGTACTGCTCCGCGGCGCCGGGGCCGTACTCACCCTCCATCAGTGCCGCGATCTGCTCTGCGGGCAGATCGGCGAACCGCGGCGCCAGCACGGTGCGCAGATACGGGTACGTCCCGGTCGGCGCCGCGTCAGGCTCGCTCGACTCGGCGAAGGGCCGCGGGCGGACCTGCGGCCGCGCGTACCGTGGCGGGACCGGGACTCCAATGGGCGTGCGAATCGGCATGCGCTCGCACCTCGGCGAGGGCCGCGGACGCGGCCGCCCCTGCCACCCGGCAGCGCCTGACGGCGCGGCGGTCGCGCGCGGGAACCCGCGGCGATCTGGGGGGAGCGGCCCCGCGCGCAGCCTGCTGACGCTGGGGTTCTCGAGATCGTCGCACGTCCGAGCGGACGAGCTTCGCGACCTCGGCGCTACGGTGTGGGCCGTGCGGACGCGTAGCAATAGGGTTGCGCGGCGCGCACCACGATTCGTGACGGGCGCCGGCCCGAATCCGCCGCCTGACGCCGTTCGCGTCCCTCAGCCGGTCTGGACCGCCGACCCGTCAGGTCCTTGGCCCCGCAATCGTCGGCGGAGCGCGCGATCGCCGCCTGACGGGTACGCCGTCGACACGGGGGGCAGGGCGAGAGCGGCCAGTGCGGCGCCGACTAACGCAGCGACGAGCGGCATCGGCGAACCCGGAACCGCGTGGGACATCGTGGACGCGGGCAGGGGCGCGCACCGCGGCGGCTGCCTGGTCCGCCGCGCGCCGGGCTTCTATGCTTGCGGCATGACCAGTCCGCTGACGCGGCGCGGCTTCGTTCGCGCCGCCGCCGAGGTCTCGGCGCTCCCGCTCCTCGCCCCGCTCCTCGGCGCCGCGTCGCCAGCGCCTAACGCGCATGCCCCGCCGGCGGACGTGCCGCCTGACCACGTCCCGCCCGCCGACGCCGACCTGCTCGAGGTCAGCGTAGCGCGCCTGCACGCGCTCTACGCGGCCGGCCGCTATACGCCGACGCAGGTCACCCGCTGGTACCTCGACCGGATCGCGCGGTACGACGACACGTATCGCGCGTTCATCCACGTCGACGCGGCTGGCGCCCTCGCGACGGCGCGCGTGCTCGAGGCGCACGGCCGGTCCGCGCATGGCGCGCTCTGGGGCGTGCCGGTGATCATCAAGTCCAACACGAGCGTCCGCGGGCTCGTCACGAGCGCGGGCTGGAGCGGCTACCTCATCCCGGGCCGCGAGTTGGTCGCGCCGAAGGACGCGCCGGTCGTCGCGCGGCTCCGTGCGGCGGGCGCGATCATCCTCGGCCAGGCCAACATGCCCGACTTCGCGGCGAGCGACGCGAACGTGAGCACGGCGTACGGCCGCACGGGCAACGCGTACGATCCACGCTTCAGCCCGGGCGGCTCGTCGGGCGGCGTCGTGACCGCCGTGACCGCAAACCTCTGTGTGCTCGGCAACGGCACCGACACCGGCAACTCGATCCGCATGCCCGCTGGCACGAGCGCGGTCGTCGGCCTGTTCCCCACCCGCGGGCTCGTGAGCATCGCCGGCATTCACCCGCTGGACTGGCTGCGCGACAACACCGGCCCGATCGCGCGCACGGTCGAGGACGTGGCGGCGGCGTTCGACGTGATGGTCGGCGGGGCGCCCGACGCCGAGGACTTTCGCACGCGCGAGGTGCCCGCGACGGCGCAGCGCGGCCCGTACGCGCGGTACCTCCGGGCCGACGCGCTGCGCGGGCGGCGCTTCGGCGTGCCGGCGTTCATGCTCGGCGCGCACACCAAGAGTGGGCCGTGGGACGCGGACCTGCCGCTGCGCCCCGAGACGCGCGCCGCCTTCGTGCGCGCGCTCGACCCGCTGCGCGCTGCGGGCGCGACGGTGGTCTTCGACGACGCGCTGCTGCCTGACGCGTTCCCCGACCTCGTCGCCGCGATCCAGACGGAGCCGTACCAGGCCGAGGGGGTCGAGAACTTTCTGCGCGACTACGGACCGGCCGCGTACCATTCGACCGCCGAGTACGCGCAGGCCGTCGGCGCGCCGTTCCCGGCGCAGATGCGCGGTGCGGGCCCCGACGGAGCGCTGCTGCCCGACCGGCGCCGCGTGCTCGAGACGGACCCGCAAGCGGAGGCGGCCTTCGCGGCGCCGCGGCGCCGGGCGCTGGCAGCGTATGCGGACGCGCTCGACCGCTTCCGGCTGGACGGGCTCGTGTACCCGGCGATCCAGATGCCGCCCAACGACGAGACGGCCGACCTGCGTGCGGGGCGTGCAACCGAGGGCCCGCACAGCGCGACCGCGTGGGTGAACCCGCTTGGCGTGCCGGCGCTGGTCGTGCCGGGCGGGTTCTACGCCAACGGGCTGCCGTTCGGGCTGGAGTTCGCGGCGCGGTCGTGGCGCGATGGCGACCTGCTCGGATGGGGGTACGCGTACGAGCAGGCGACGCACTTCCGGCGGCCGCCGCGGCTCGTGGAGCGACGTTAGGCGGCCGACGCGCAGGCGACTGACCGAATCACCGCCGCGCTCACACCCGGAGCGTGGCCAGCAGGGCCGGCAGTAGCTGCACGGCGGCGGCGTGCGCTGCCCCGGGCCCGACGCCAAACGCTCCGTCGAGGGCGAGCCGCGCGAAGCCGTGCACGACACTCCAACTCGCGAGCGCGCGCGGATCGGCCTCGACCGGGCGAACGCCGGTCGGTGCGACGTCGACGGCGGCCAACAGCACGTCGAAGGCCTGCTGGCTCGCGGCCGCGTACGCGGGGTCGGCGACGTCCACGCGCGTGCGGCGCCACATCACGTCGAACCGCGCGGGGTGGGCGAGCGCGAACCTCACGTACGCCTCGCCCTGCGCGCGCACGCGCGCACCCGGATCGCGCCCCGTCACCTGCATCGCCGCAGCGTCGGCATCCGCAAGCGCGGCACCGAGGTCGGCAAAGCCACCGGCCGCGACGGCCGTGAGCAGAGCACGGGCGTCGGGAAAGTGATGCCGTGGGGCGCCTGGCGTGACCCCCGCTCGGCGCGCGACCTCGCGCAAGCTGAATCCGTCGACGCCGCGTTCGGCGATCACCACCTCCGCGGCGGCGAGCAGCGCGGCACGCAGCGCGCCGTGGTGGTACCGCGCCGGCGCGGCGATCGCGACCGGGTCGGGCTTGACGGCGTGGGCACGCGAGGGCATGCTGTAAGTATACGCTGTATACATCGTGATCGCATGCGGCCGAACGCTGCCGCGTGCCCTCACGCTCCCGAGCCGCCGCGCGCCGATGCCGATCGAAGGTCAGCCACCCGTCCGGCGCGTGCTGCTCGCCGTCGCCGCGGGCGCCGCGCTCGCAGCGGGCTATGCGCTGCACCCGCTCTGGTGGGCGCCGTGGCTCGCGCCGGCGCTCCTGCTGCCTGCGGCCATGACGGACGACGGCTCCGCGTGGCGCACGAGCGCCGCGGCCGGTGCGGTCGCCGGCGCGGTCGCGATGACGAGCGTGTGCTCCTCCCGGGGTCCCTCGTCGACCTCTGGCGTGCCCGCGGGTGGACGGCGGCCGGGCGCCGGACCGCGCTGGCCGCCCTCGCCGCGACGCTCGGCGGCGTCACGCTGTTCAGCGCGGCGCGCATGCGCCGGGCGAGCACCGAGACCGCCGGCGTACGGGTCGCGCTCGTCGCGACCAACCAGTTCGCCGGCATCGCACGGTCGTGGGCGCCGGTATGGGCCGCCTACGCTCCGACGATCACGCGCTCCGCACCGCACGGCGGGATGGTCGTGCTTCCCGAGAAGCTCGTGCTGATCGACGCCGCGGGAGCGATCCGGGCCGCCCACGACGCCGCGGCCGCCGCGCGCGAGCGGGGCGACGATCGTCGCCGGGCTTGAGGTGCACGACGACAACGGTCTCCGCAATCGCGCCCTGCTCGCGACGCCCGAGGGCCGCGTCGCGTGGTACGCCAAGCAGCGCCTCGTTCCAGGCTGAGAGGCGCGCGACCCGCCGGGCGCAACCCCGGTCATCGTCAACACGGCGACGACGCGCGTCGGCGTGGCGATCGCCTGGCGAACACGGGCGTCAGATGACCGGCGCACGTCGTTCACCCGTGCGGTTACCTGGGCCGACGGGCGTTAGGCCTGCTCCCCACTCCGGCGCGCGTCCCCGCGCACACGTTGCCGGCTCCACCACCACCAGTCGCCCTGCTCGGCGGGCAGCTCGGGGTCGCGCGCCTGTGCCACGGCGGCCGCGAACACGTCGCGCACGCACGGGTCGTGGCGCACGCCCGTGACCGCGCACAGCCGGTCGTAGAGCGCGTCGGGCTCGCACCCGGCGAGTGCCTCGACGCTCGTCACGCCGAGCTGCGCGAGGTCGCGCACCGTCGCCGGCCCCACCGAGCGAAGATCGCGCAACCGGCGCGAGTGGTTCGCGGAGGTCACGCCTCCGGACCCGGCGCGTCCGCTGCGTGCTGGGCGAAGAGCACGACGTGCCCGCCCGGCTCGCGCCACCCGATCTCGTCGGTGCCGTAGAACGTGCGCCGCCGCGGCACGACCGGCGGCTGGTCCGCGAACGCGCGTGCGACCGCATCGAGGTCGGGAACGTCGACGTAGAGCCCGCCCGACGGTACACGGCCGGCGGCTCCGCCGTCGGGGCGTCCGTCGAACGAGAGCGCGGCCGGCACGTCGGCCGCCACGCTCGCTCGTGTCTGGTACATCAGCTCGACCCCATCACGCTGCAGAAGGGCGAAGCCGATCGTGTCGCCGTGCGGCACCTCGGCGACGACGGTGAACCCGAGCCGGTCGACCCAGAACGGGAGCACGGGCTCGATGCGATCGACGTAGAGCACGGGGGTGAGCGAGCGGATCATGGCAGGGGCGAAGGGTGTGGGCGACGTCATGCCCCCACGTTACACGCCGACGCCGACCGCGCCTTGAGCGAATGGAACCGGCGCCGACTCCGCACTGGCGCCCCCGCGGCTGCGCGGCGTTCGCGGAGCCACGCACCAGGCGTGAGCCCCGTCAGCTCCCGCACCTCGTCGACGAGGTGCGGCTGGTCGGCGTAGCCGTGCGCGTAGGCGAGCGTGCTCCAGCAGACGCGCGCGCCGCAGCGTTCGCGCGCACGCAGGTCAGCGTCGAGCGCGCGCAGCCGTGCCACGCGGGCGAACGCCTTGGGCGCGAGCCCGACGTGGCGCGCGAACTGCCGCGCGAGGTGCTGCCGCGAAACCCCGAGCCCATCGCACGCCGCGCCGATTCGCACGCGGCCGTTCGTCGCCTCGAGCAGCTGGACCGCCTGCACGACCTCGGACGGTAGCGGCGCGATGCGCGTTAGGCGGAGCAGAAGCGCCTGCTGCACGCCCGCGCGCGCCGCCGCGAGGTCGGGAACCCGCGCGAGCGCGGCGAACGACGCGCCTGCGCCGGGCCACACCGCATCGAGCGGCAGGCGCTCATCGACGAGTGCGTGCGCCGCGACGCCGAGCACGCGGCCAGCAGCCTCGGGGCGCAGCCGAACACCGACGTAGGCCGACGCCGCGTCGGCGTCGACGACACGCGCGGTGCGCATCGTGCCGACGACCCAGACGTCGGTGAGCGCGAGCGCCGCGGGAGCGAGTCCGGGCGTGTCGGGTCCGACGGGCGCGAAGCCGAGCACGAGGTCCGCGCTGCCGTCGGGGAGGATGCGCCGGACCCGGTCGTCGCGAGCCGCCCCGCCGTGGCGACGGGACCAGACCGCCGCCACGGTCGGGACGAGCGCCGCGTCGGGCGGCGTCTCGACGTGGCCGCGGTCTGCGCGCGAGGGCATCCTTCAACGTACGCTGGTGGCCGCATTCGAGCGACCGTGCGCCGCGGCCGCTGGCGGTTCCGCGCATCACCTCGCGCGACATTCGCCGAGCATCACTCCACCCGCTATGCCATCTCGCCGGACGTTCCTGCAGCACACCGCCGCGCGCGCCGCCGCGGCGGGTCTCGCGCTGCACCGCTCCACCGCCGCGACCGCCCCCGCCATGTCCGGCCCGGTGACGCCCCGCACCACGCCCAACGCACGGGCAGACGCATTCGTCGATCTGCGGCGTCCGCCCGACCGCGTCGATGTGCAGACCGCGCCCGCGGTCGACG
>DASWUT010000881.1:0-6858 GCA_036401455.1 Gemmatirosa sp.
CCCGCGGGCCCCGGCGCAAGAGCGCCCGGCCCGGGATTCGGCGCGACGGCGCGCCGAACGCCCAGTAGCTTGCCATCGGCGCTCACCCCGGAGGACTTCATGCGCGTTCCGCCCGCTCGGCTCACCGCCGTCACGCTCCTCGCCCTCGCCGCCGGCGCACGCGCGGCTCACGCGCAGGCCGCGCTCGCGCCGGTCGGCCTCGCATCGACCGCTCCGGCACCGGCAGCTGCCGCCTCGCGAACACCAGCGGCCGACCCGTTCATGGACGACGACGACACGCCGCAGCGCGCGGCGCTCGCCCGCCGCATCGCGGCCGGTGTCTCAGTCGCCGTCAGCCAGCCGCTCGGCGATTTCCGCCGCGGTGGCCGCGTCGGGTTCGGCGTGGCGGGCTTCGCCTCGATCAGCGCCGACCCGGTCGGCATCCTCGGCCTGCGGCTCGAAGGCGGTGCGCAGAACTACGGCACGACGTCGCTGCGCACCGCGCAACCGGGCTTCGGTTTCTCCACGACGCAGCTTCGGCAGACGACGAGCAACGACATCTTCTGGCTCGGCGTCGGCCCGCAGGTCACGCTCCCGATCGGCCCGATACATCCGTACGGGTTCGCGACGGTCGGCGCGGCGAACTTCTCGACGACGTCGTCGCTGCAGTACGCGCTCTACGGCGACCCGTACGGCTACAACCGCCAGTTCCAGTCGACGGACCTCTCCAACTGGGCGCTCGCCCGGGCCGCCGGCGGTGGCGTGCGCGTCCGGCTCGGGCGCGCAGCGGGCGGGGCGGCGTACGTGGACGCCGGCGTGCGCTGGCAGCGCGTGAACGACGTCAGCTATCTGACGCCCGGCGCGGTCCCGGCGGGCATCGATCCGACCACCCTCGCTCTGCGCGGTCGGGCGGACTTCGCGACGTACCACCTGGGCGTATCGGTCGCGGGACGGTAGCGCACCACACCACACGGGGCCGCGCGACGTTTGAGGCCAGTTCGCAACACGAGGCGCTAGATGCATCACGGCGGACCGGGAGATGTTGGCGCCCGCTCCGCCGCCGGCGGAAGCGACCCACTCGCCCGTCGCGTCAGGAGGCGCCGTGTTTCGTGTGCTCGCTCGTCCCCACGCAGGTGTTCGTCCAGGTATTCGCCGAAGTGTTCGTGCCGGTGTTCTTGCCGGCGTTCGTGCCGGCGTTCGTGCCGGTCCGCACCGGATCGCTTCTCACGGCTGCGGGTTCGTCGTCGCGCTGCTGTTCGCCGTCGCGCTCGCGGGGTGTGTCGACGCCGTGGCGCCGTCGCCCGCCCCCAGGCCGCACGGCGACCTTGCGGCCTGTAACCCGTTAGACCCGCTGTGTGCGGTGCCCGGAGTCGGGGCGTGCACGCCCGAAAACCCCGACTGCCACTGCGACGCGTCGGGCTTCTGCTGCCCGCAGAACACCTTCTGCAACGTCGCCCCGGCGCCACCGCCCGACACGACCGCCGGGCGACTGCGCATCCTGTGGGCGCGCGGGCCTAACGCGGAGGGATCGTTCACCACACTCGCGGGTGAGCGGACACTCGCTCTCGCGGCGGAGGCGGCGCCGGAGCGGCTCGCGTCGTCAGTCACGTGGTCCGTCGTCGCCGACCCCGGCGACGCGGCTCGCGGCGTCGTGTCGGGCGGCCCACCGTCGCCAGGCGCGACGTCGAGTCTCGACGTTGCGCGGCAGACGACCGAACGGTGGCGGCTACCGCACGGCGCGCCACTCAGTGCGCGGGCGCTCGCGTTCCGGGTGGTCGCCGAGTTGCCGGCGTCGGGCGGTCGGCGAGCGACGCGGGATTCGATCGTCGTGCGGCAGCGCGAGGTCGACGTGCTGCGCCAGGAGTACGCCGACTTCGGCATCGCGGCGCCGGCTGCGCGCGACGTGCGCACGGCCGCCGACGTCGCCGGCCAGACCCGGTTTGCGTGGTCGCAGTTGAATCAGGGTGACTACAGCGTCGCGGTGATCACGCCGGTGCTGGTGGCGGGTCTGAATACGCTTGCCGCGCAGTGGGACGAGCCGCTGTCGCTCAGCAGCGTGTTCCGGAACCCGGCGCACCACCGCTTCCACATTTCCGTCTCGGGCGGGTCGGCGAAGGCGCTGCTGAGCCAGCACCAGTACGGGACGGCGGTCGACATCCGCACCTACCGCAACGCCCGCACGTGGCACCGCCTGCGGAACATCGCGAAGAGTGCGGGCGCCTGCGCCGAGCCGCTCGACATCAGCACGAGTGACCACGTGCACGCCGACTGGCGCGCGAGCGCTCCGGTCTGTCCCAGGGGGTGGTGATGATTGCCCATGCGATGACGGCACGGTCGCCCCGCCCTCCCTACCTCTCCTCTCGGCACTCCTTCTCCCGCTCACGCACGCCGATGCACACGCCGCCGTTCACGCCCGCGCCTCCCGCCATCGGCTCGCACGTCCGCCGCACGATTGCCGCCGCAGCGCTGCTGTGCGCGTGCGTGCTCGCGCCGCTCACGGCTAGGCCGTTGCTGGCGCAGTCGCCGTCGGGGTTGTCGGCGGTCGGGTTCGATTCGGTGCGTGTCGGGCTCACGTCCGGCGACTGGAACGAGCGGCACGCCGCGCTCGCCCGGTTGAACGCGGCGTACGTCGGTCCGTTGCCGGGGGTGGTCGTGCCGTGGATCGTCGCGACGTTGGGGCGCGAGGCCGCGACCATACATGATCACGAGGGCGACGAGGACTTTGGCGAGTACCTCGGTGAGTTGGTGTTCACTGGCGTGCGGACGGGTGACGCGCGGACGATCCCTGGGATTCTCGCGCTTGACGGCCTGAGCATGTCGACCGGGGTGGCTGCGTTTGTCGTGTCGCAGGGCCGCTCGGTCATGCCGGCGCTCGACTCGTTGGCCGCGACGCGCGAGGACCGTGCGTCGGACGTCGCCGAGGCGTACGGGTTGATGTACGCGCGATATGGGGCGCGTCTCACGCGGGAGGATTCGGCGCAGGTGCTGCGGCGGCTCGTCGCAGTGGCGTACCACCCGTCGCCGGTCGTGCGGGCGCAGCTGGCGTACGTGGTCGGGCGTGGGCCGATCCCGGAGTTGCTCCCTCTGATCGCGGAGCTTGCCGCGTCGGACTCGGGGCAGCTCAACGGCGTGTATATCGTGCGCAAGGACGCGGCGATGGTCCTCCCGGAGCTGACGCGGGCGCGGGCGGCGCTGCCGGTCAGTGCGTTGCTGGACCGGCTGACCGCGCTCACCGGCGCCGCGTGCAACGATGCCGACCGCCTGTTGCGGTGGCACTGTGGTGCGCTCGCCGTCTCGCTCGGGAGTGCGGTGCGGCTCGCTGCGATCGGGCAGACGCGGCTGGCGGTCGCCGCGCTGGACGTGTATCGCGGGATCGCGCGGCGAACCGCGGCGGAGGGGTTGTTGCCGCGGTTGACTACCGTGACGCTGGACGGGTCGGCGGCAGGTGTGGTCGAGCGGTTGGCGCCGCGTTAGTCGCCGCGTTGGTCACAGCGTCAATCGCCGCGTCAGTCGTCCACGCGCCGTCGCGTCGCCTTCTTGTCGCTCTGCCGCCGTTTGCCCTCGATGCGTCGAACGACGGAGGTGCGCGTGGGCTTGGTTGGTTTCCGCCGTTTGGCGACCACGGTCGCCGCGCGCACGAGTGCTGCGAGTCGCGACTCTGCCGCCTCGCGGTTCTGGCGTTGCGAGCGGTATTCACTCGCCACGATCCGCACCCCGCCGTCCGTGTCGAGTCGGGGTGCCAGGCGCGCGAGGAGCTGTTCGCGGAGCGCGTCGTCGAGGGCGCGTGAGGTGCGGACGTTCCAGCGCAGTTCGATGCGGGTGCTCGACGTGTTCACGTGTTGGCCGCCGGGTCCTCCCGCGCGCGACGCCTTGACCTCGAGTTCGCCGCGCGGGATCGCGAGGCGTGGGGTGACGACGAGTGCGTCCGTGGGTGGGTTCGGGTCGCTCATCGGAGCGCGCGTGGCCGCCGAGTGTGGGTCACGGGGCGTCGGCGGCCTCGCGAGCGATGCGGGCGCAGCCGAGTGTGGCGAGGCGGTCGGCGACGTGCTCGGGGGCGGTGAGGCCCGCGGCCGTTGCGGGCGGTGTGAACACGGCGACGTACTCGTCGGGGGCCATCTGTTCCGTCTGCGTCTGCGCGTAGCCCATCGCCGACAGTTCGCAGCGGAGCAGGGCGGGTGGGGTGCCGTGGCGGTCGGTGGGGCGGGTGGTGTCGAGGATGACGACGCGCGCGCCCGGTCGCAGGCTCGGGTAGAGGTTGTAGAGCAGGCCGAACGGCTGGGAGATCTCGTGGTACATGTGGATCAGGAGCGCGACGTCCGCCGACCGTGGCGGGAGGCGCGGATCGTGTGGTTCGCCGAGTGCGAGAATGACGTTGGGTTGTGGGTGGGCGCGGAGGCGTTGTTGGAGGAGGGCGAGGTAGCGCGCCTCGATGTCTTCGGCCCACACGCGGCCGGTCGGTCCTACGACAGGTGCGGCGCGCACGGTGTAGTAGCCGTCGCCCGCACCAATGTCGGCGATCTGCGTACCCGCGTGCGCGCCCGCGATCGCGAGGACGCGCAGGGCCTCGCCTGCCTGGTCGCGGTCGTCCTCGTCGCTCCAGCGTGGGGCGACGATGCTCGACACGGGGCGCGACGGGGCGGGGAACCGGTCGGTCGGGGCGCCGGCCGGCCCGCGCACCGCGATGCTGTCGTTCGGCGTGTCCGCGTGCGCTGCTGGCGGCGTCGTGCTCCGCGTCGCGCCGGCGGCGTTCGGTCCGCAAGCGGTCTGGCCGGCTGCGGCGATCGCGAGCGTGGTCGCTGCGACGCGCGCGGCTCTCGCGTGCGCGGCCCTGCCGTGTGTGCGTTGTCTCATCGGGTGCCCTCCGTTCCGTGTCCGGTTGGTGTGCTCGTGCCCGCGGTGGACGGTGCCGCGCGGTGCACGCGGACCGCGGCCACGCGCCGGCCGTCCATCGCCACGACTTCGAACTCGCCGCCCGGGAAGCTGGCGCGGTCGCCGACGTGCGGCAGGCGCCCGAGTTGGCTGAAGACGTAACCGCCGAGTGTGGTCCAGTCGCCGTCGGGTACGTCGAGGCGGTGGTCGGAGCGCACGTCGACGAGCGACATCGCGCCGGCGAGTTCGAGCACGCCGTCGAACTCGACCGATTCGCGTTCGCGCTGATCGTACTCGTCGTTGATGTCGCCGATCACCTCTTCGACGAGGTCCTCCATCGTCACGATCCCTGCCGTGCCGCCGTACTCGTCGAGGACGACCGCAAGTTGGGCGCGCGTGCGCCGCAGGTCGTCGAGCACGCGTTCCGCTGCGCGGGTGCTCGGCACGTAGACCGCCTCGCGGAGATAGTCGGCGAGCGTGAATGCGCGCGTGTCGCCGGGGTCGCGCAACCAGAGGTCCTTGGCGAGGAACACACCCACGACGTCGTCGAGCGTGTCGCGGTAGACCGGGTAGCGCGAATAGCGTTCGCTGCGCAGCGTGGCCCACACCTCTGCCTCGGTCGCGTCGGCGTCGAGGGCGGCGACCTCGGTGCGGGGGCGCATCACGTCATAGGCGCGCTTCTCGTGGAAGTCGAACACGCCGGCGAGCATCGCCGAGTCGCTCTCGTCGAGCGTGCCGTGGGCGCGGGCCTGCATGACGAGCATCCGGAGTTCCTCTGGCGAATGGACGTGGCTCTGTTCGGTGACGGCCGGGATGCGGAAGCTGCGGAGGAGCGCGTTGTTCGCGCCGTTGAGGACGCGGATGAACGGCCCCATGACCGCGGTGAAAGCGACGAGTGGGCGCGCGACGAACCGGGCGACCGTCTCCGCCTTGACGATGGCGGCCGACTTGGGTGTCTGCTCGCCGACCGTGATGTGCAGCGCGGTGAGCACGACGTAGGCGGCGATCGTCGCCGCGACCGTGTGGGTGGCCGCGGGCGGGGGGGCGACGCCGAGGGTGGTGAGGCCGGCGTCGATGAGCAGCGCGAACGTTTGCTCGCCGATCCATCCCAGTCCGAGCGAGGCGAGCGTGATGCCGAGCTGGGCCGCCGAGATGTAGACGTCGAGCTGCGCGAGGATGCGTTGTACGCGCTGCGCCGACCGATCGCCCTCTTCGGCGAGCTGATCGATCCGGCTGCGTCGCACGCCGACGAGCGCGAACTCGGCCGCCACGAAGAAGGCGTTCGTCGCGATCAGAAGCGCCACGGCCCCGAGTCGCGCGGCGACGTCGCGGGCGGAGATGGCGTCGGGCACTGCGTAACCCCTGCGTACGTGGTTCGTCGTGGCCGGAGCGCATCGCAAGATGCACGACGCGCGAGACTCGGAGCGGATCGGCCGAGCTCGGCCCGCGTTCGATATCGCCAACTTCGCGCCGCGCGCACGGCAACACGACGGGCTACCCTGCGTCGAAATGATGTAAAGCCTTCACTCCGATCGACTTAGGATGGCGCGTGCGAGGCGGCGCGCCAGCTGCCTGCTCGCCACCGCCCGTGCGCGCCGCCGACCGCGCGTTGCGCACCTCGGCACTGCGTCGTCCGCCACCCGAGCACTGGGCGCCTGCCCGTCGCCCGCCTCGCCCACCCGCAGGACCGTCGCACCGTCTCCCCCGGTCGACGCACCCCCCACTCCCCAGCACGGAGATCGTCGCATGCGCACCACCCGTCGCCTCGCCCCTCGCTCGGCCAACCGCAAGGGCTTCACGCTCATCGAACTGCTGATCGTCGTCGTGATCATCGGCATTCTCGCCGCCGTGGCGATCCCGAAGTTCGCGACCACGAAGGACAAGGCGTACATCGCCAACATGAAGTCGGACCTCAAGAACCTCTCGAGCGTCGAAGAGTCGTTCTTCTCCGACAGCAACCGGTACGGCGCGACCGCCGAGATCACCGCGGCCCTGTACCGCTTCACGGCG
>DASWUT010000882.1:0-2493 GCA_036401455.1 Gemmatirosa sp.
GCCCGAGTGTGTCAGCAGCATGCGCACCGTGATCGCGGCCTTGTCGGGCGCATCCAACTCTGGCACGTACGTGTGGACCGGGCGCGAGAGGTCGAGCCGTCCGTCCTCTTCGAGCATCATCGCGGCAGTCGTCGTCGCGACGACTTTCGTGACCGAGGCGAGGTCGTAGAGTGTGCGCGCGTCGGGGCGGGCGGAGACGCGAGGCCGGTCGAGGGTGCCGTAGCCCTTGAGGTGCACGAGCCGGCCGTATCGGCCGACGGCGAGCACCGCTCCGGGGGCGGCTCCGCCCGCGAGGCCCGCTTCGACGATCGAGTCCAGGCGGGCCGGCAATGCCGGGTCGAGCCCGACCGTCGCAGCGTCGGCCGGCACGAGCGTGTCGACCACGCTCAGGCGGCGAAAGGCGACCGACCGCGCGGCGGACGCGTCCGACGGTCGGTGGGGCTGCACGTCGACCGGGGCCGGGCGCGACGCGCAGCCGGCACCGAGCGCGGTCACGCCCGCAAGGAGCAGGGCGGCCGCGCGCGGGAAGGCACGGGACCTCACGTCGTTGGTGGGGCGGGGCTCAGCGGAACGTCGGGCGTGCGCCTCGTGCGACGATCGTCAGGCCGCGAGCGCGTCGGCCCGCGGCGCCTGCGTCGAGCGCCGCACGATGAGTTCCGCGTCGAGCGTGACACGCTCCGTCGCCGCCGCGACGCCGGCCTCGACGTGCCGGAGCAGCAGCTCGGCGGCGACGCGCCCCATCTCCTCGGTCGGTACACGGACCGTCGTGAGCGGCACGGGGAGGTACGCGAGCAGCGGGATGTCATCGTAGCCGATCACGCTCACGTCCTCGGGGACGCGCAGCCCGATCTCCGCGAGCGCGCGGCACACCCCGATCGCGATCAGGTCGTTGAAGCACGTCACCGCGGTCGGCATCTGGTCCGCGGTGCGGTCGGCGAAGTAGGTGCGCGCCGCGCGATAGCCGTCGTCGAGGTGTGCGCCCGCGGGGATCACGTCGTCCGCGGTGAAGCGGAGCCCGGCCGCGGCGCACGCGCTCTGGACGCCGGCCGCACGCTCGCCGGCCTGCGTGCTGCTCGGCGGCCCGGTGAAGTGTACGATACGCTCGTGCCCGAGCCCGATCAGGTGCTCGGCCGCGTGGCGCGACGCGGCGTGGTTGTCGACGCCGACGAGGCTCGCCGGGACGCCGCGGATGCCACCGAGGAGCACGAACGGGATGTTGCGGCGGCGCAGGTCGAAGAGGTGCGAGAGGTCGGAGTCCTCGTCGAGCACCGGCGTGACGATCAGCCCCGAGATGTCGGCCGCGGTGAGCAGGCCGATCGCGCGTCGCTCCGCGGCGGCCTCGCGCTCGGAGCTGGCGAGCAGCAGGGCGTAGCCGTGCGCCTCGGCGTGCTCGCGCGCGCCGGCGATGACGCCGGCGAAGTAGGGATTGTCGAGCTCCTTGACGAGCACGCCGAGGCTGCGCCCCGCGCCCGCGCGCGCGGTGCCGCGGGCCGGGCGAAAGTTGAGCGTTTCGACCGCGCGCAGCACGCGGGCCCGCGTGTCGGGCGCCACCGGGCCACTGTCGTTGAGCACGGCCGACACCGTGGCCTTGGACACGGCGGCGGCCTGGGCGACGTCGGCGATCGTCGGACGGGTTCTCGGCATGGTCGGCGTGGTCGGCGTGTGCACCCGCAGCCCGGGCGCCGGCGAGCAGGAAAGAACAGACGCGCGAACCCGGACGGCGGCGCGGCGCGCAGCCACAATGTATGGCACGTTGGCGCCCATCCGTCGAGAGTCGCCGCAAAACACGCCGCGACCCGGGGCGGCACCGACGTACGGTGCTACCCCGGGCGGAAGCCTAACGCCACCGCGGCGCGGCGACGACTGGCTCGCTACGGCTGGCTCGGGGCGGCGCCGGCGGCGCCCGTGCCCGCCGGGCGCGGCGCGGTAGGGGACGCTCCAACCGCGCCCGGCGCGCCTTCCGCCTGCCACACGTTGTTGCTCCGGTCGATGTCCACGAGCCGGCGGTCCGGGTCGAGCTCGATCCGCGCGAGCCGCTTGCCGACGAACGCGTACCGCCGCGCATAGTGCGACGTGTTCATCGTCCACACCTCGGCCGGGTAGTCGAACTCCTGCCTCGTGCCGTCGTTGAACGTGAACCGCGCACGGATCGGCAGCACGCCACGTGCGCGGTTGCCGTAGAGCACCGCGACGTCCGCCGTGTCTCCGTGCTGCGCGACGCGCACCGAGTCGATCGCCTGGTCGAACTCCGGGTTGTCGACGAACCACTCGCGCCAGAACCAGTCGAGTCGGCGCCCGCTCACGTCTTCCATCGTGCGGTAGAAGTCGGCCGGCGTGGGGTGCTTGAACGCCCAGCGCCGGATGTAGGTGCGGAACGCGTCGTCGAACGCGGCGGGGCCGAGGACCTCCTGGCGCAGCGTCTGGAGCGCGACCGACGGCTTGACGTAGGCGAGGAGACCGAGCAGCTGCGGATTGATGCGGTCGGGCGGCACG
>DASWUT010000883.1:0-6434 GCA_036401455.1 Gemmatirosa sp.
GCCCCGCCGCCCTCGCCCTGCTATTCGCCGCCGCATGCGGCCGGCACGCCGACCGGCGCGCGAACGCGCAGCAGGAAGCGATCGACAGCCTCGCCCGTGAGGCCGCGCAGCTCGCCACCGGCGATAGTTCGCCCGCCAGTCGGGCCAGGGTCGACGACCGCGTCGGGCTGCCGCAGGTGGCGGGTGCGGCGGGCGACTCGCTCCGCATCGTGAGCACCGATGGCACCATCGTCTACACGCTCGTCCGCGACACCGTCCGCATGCAGCTCGGCGACAGCCTCATCCGGCACGTGCGGCAGGAGGTGAACACGGGCACCGACTCCGCGGAGGGAAGCTTCGCCGGGTTCATCAAGAGCACCGTGGCCGGCGCCGTCGGCTCGGCGATGCGCTTCGTGATCAGGACACCGGTGCGCGACATCAAGTCCGCGCGGTACGAGGACGGCGAGCTGCGCATCGAGTCGCGCGGCAGCGGCCTGCACGGCGGCACGTTCAGCGTCGGCGGCAAGCAGCACTCCGACCACGACGCCGAGCACACCGCGTTTGCGCGCGCGGACGCCGAGCGGTTCATCGCGGCGATCGACGCGCGGCGGCGTGCGTTGGGCGTGCAGTAGAAAACGCTGGCCGCGCGGCCGCGGCGCGCGGCGCGTACTCTTGACGCGTGCTTCGCCTCACCGCCGCCCGCGTCAGGATGCCCGAGGGGCGCGTCGCCGACCGCTACCCGTTCGACGTGGCCGCCGTGCGCGCGCTCGCCGACCTGCCCGCGGGGCTCGTCTTCGACCGGCCGGTCACGTGCTTCGTCGGGGAGAACGGCTCGGGCAAGAGCACTCTGCTCGAGGGGCTTGCCGTTGCCGCCGAGCTGCCCGCGGTGGGGAGCGAGGATCTGCCGCGCGATCCGACGCTGGCGCCCGCGCGCGCGCTCGCCCGGCAGTTGAAGCTGACGTGGGCGCTGAAGGCCGACCGCGGCTTCTTTCTGCGCGCGGAGGATTTCTTTGGCTTCGCCAAGCGCCTCGCCCGCGAGCGGGCCGAGCTGGAGCAGGAGCTGGCCGACCTCGCCACGGAGTACGCCGCAAAGGATCGCGCGCCCTACGCGCTCGGCCTCGCGCAGGGCCCGCTCCGCTCGTCGTTGGACGGCATGACCCGGCGCTACGGCGAGGACCTCGACGCACGCTCGCATGGCGAGAGCTTCCTCACGCTCTTCCAGGCGCGGCTGGTGCCCGGCGGCCTGTTTCTGCTCGATGAGCCCGAGTCCGCGCTCTCGCCGCAGCGGCAGCTCGCGCTGCTGGCGATGATGAAGGAGTACGTCGGGCGCGGCGCGCAGTTCGTCGTCGCCACGCACGCGCCGATCCTGCTCGCCTACCCCGACGCGCGCCTCTACAGCTTCGACGAGCACCCGCCGCGCGCGACCGCCTTCGACGACCTCGAGCACGTGCGTCTCACGCGGGACTTCCTCGCCGCGCCTGAACGGTTCTTGCGACACCTCTGAGCCCGTCAGCCCACGGCAGAGTCTGCCGACGTGTCCCTCAGCCTCCGTTCATGCCCAGCACGACCTCGCACGGCGCGCGTCTCGCGGCCGCCTGCACCGTTCTCGCCCTCGGCGCGGCCACGGCCGGCGCGCAGACCCAGACCGCCGCCACCGCGCCGCGCTACGACGTGCGCTCCCCCGCGATGCCGCGCGCCGGCTTCACCCTCACCAGCCCCGGCGTGACCGGCGGTCGCCTCACCGCCCGGCAGGAAGCCAACACCTTCGGCTGCAGCGGGCAGAACCAGTCGCCCGCGCTCGCCTGGCGCGGCGCCCCCGCGGGCACGAAGAGTTTCGCCGTCACCGTCTTCGACCCCGACGCGCCAACGGGCAGTGGGTTCTGGCACTGGGTGCTCTACAACGTGCCCGCCACGACGACCTCGCTCCCGGCCGGCGCAGGCACCGCGCAGAGCGGAAGCCTGCCGGCCGGGGCCGCGCAGGCGACCACCGACTACGGCGCGCCCGGCTATGGTGGCCCCTGCCCGCCACCGGGCGACGGGCCGCATCGCTACATCTTCACCGTGCACGCCCTCAAGGTCGACCACGTCGACGTGCCATCGGGCGCCACGGCCGCGGTGGTCGGCTACACCCTGCACGCCAACACGCTCGCCACGGCCAGCTTCACGGCCCGCTACGCGCGGACCGCGCCCGCGGCCGGCGCGCAGTAAGACGGCGCGACCGCGTGGCCCTGTCCACCTCCACCGCGGTCTGGAGCGCGGCGGCCGGCCTGCCGGCCGCGCCGCCGCGCACCCTCTTTCTCCTCGCCCACCCCGACGACGAGACGCTCGGCGCGAGCGCCCTCCTCGCCGCGCTCGGGCCGGCGGCGTACCTGCTGCACGTCACCGACGGCGCGCCGCACGCGATGAGCGACGCCCGACACGCCGGGTGCGCCACCCGCGAGTCGTACGCCGCCCTCCGGCGCCACGAGCTGGCGATCGCGCTCGGTGTCGTCGGCATCGGCGCGGCACAGTGCGACATGCTCGGCGTCGTCGACCAGGAGGCGTGGCGCGACCTCGCCGGGCTCGCGCGCGCGGTCCAGGCGCGGATCGAGGCGCTGCGCCCTGCGCTCGTCGTGACGCACCCGTACGAGGGCGGCCACCCCGACCACGACGCGACCGCGTTCGCCGCCCACGCCGCGTGTGCGCGGCTCGCCGCCGACGGCGCGCCCGTTCCCGCCCTCGTCGAACAGACCTCCTACCACGCCGACCCTGCCACGCCCGACCAGCTCGCGACCGGCACCTTCCTCGACGTGCCCGGCGCGGCGCCGGCGGTGACCGTCGCGCTCACCGCCGCCGAACGCGCGCGCAAGGCCGCGATGTACGCGGCGCACGCGTCGCAGGCGCGGGTGATCACGCAGTTCCCGATCGGGGAGGAGCGCTTCCGGCGCGCGCCGTCCTATGACTTCACGCGGCCGCCCGCCGCCGCCATCTGGTACGAGCGGCTCGGCTGGGGGATCACCGCCGCCGATCTGTGCGCGGCGGTCCGGGACGCGCGCGCCGCGCTCGGCAGCTGACGCCGCGGGTGACGCTGACCGTCGTCTCGGTCGCGTACGCGCTCGCGGCCGTCCGCCCCGACACCGCAGGCGGGGCCGAACAGGTGCTTGCCACGCTCGACCGGGCGCTCGTCGCGGCCGGGCACCGGTCGGTCGTGATCGCGCTCGACGGATCGCAAACCGCGGGCACGCTGGTGCCCCTCCCCGCGCCGCACGGGGTCCTCGACGACGCGGTGCAGGCGGAGCAGCACCGCCGCGTGCGCGCCGCGCTCGGCCACACGCTCGCCGCGCTGGCGCGTGCCGGCACGCCGGCCGACGTGGTGCACCTGCACGGCATCGACTTCCCCGACGTGCTTCCGCCCGTCGGCGTGCCCGTGCTCGCCACGCTGCACCTGCCGCCCGCGTGGTATCCGCCCGCGGTGTGGGCACTGCGCGGGCGCGACGGGCCCCGTCCGGGCACGTACCTGCACTGCGTGTCCGAGGCGCAGGCACGGCGCTGTCCGCCGGAGGCGGTGCTGCTGCCCCCGATCCCCAATGGGGTGCCCGTCCCCGCCCATTCGCCCGCTGCGCGGCGCCGCGGCTATGCGCTCTGCCTCGGCCGCATCTGCCCCGAGAAGGGATACCATCTGGCTGTCGACGCGGCCGCGCGCGCGGCGGTCCCACTCGTTATCGCCGGGCAACTGTTCGCGTACGACGCGCACCGCCGGTACTGGGCGGAGGAGCTGGCGCCGCGGCTCGGACGCGGGCGGGCGCGGTTCATCGGAACGGTCGCTGGCGCGGCCAAGGCGCGGCTGCTCGCCGGCGCGCGCTGTCTCGTGGTACCGAGTGTGGCGGAGGAGACGAGTTCGTTGGTCGCGATGGAGGCGGCCGCGGTGGGCACGCCCGTCGTGGCGTTCCGGCGTGGGGCGCTTCCCGAGGTCGTCGTCGAGGGCCGGACGGGCTGGCTCTGCGACGACGTCGCCGAACTGACCAACGGCATCACGCGCGCGGGCGAGATCGACCCGCGCGCGTGTTGGGCGGAGGCGCGGGCGCGGTTCGACGAGCGGGTGATGTGCGCGACGTATCTCACGCGCTACACCGAGCTATCTGCCTTACGATAGTCGCGCAAAGATGCCAAAATGTGCCGAACGTGACGGCACAGATGCCGCACTGGACGGTGCGCGACGCAGTACGATGAGCGCAAGCACACACCGGGCACACCGAAGGTGGCGGGTCGCGACCCGGCGGCGGTGGGGCGGGGGAACATCACACGCCGAAGCACGCCGGAGGCATCACATGCACGAGTTGCACAACGGACGAGACGACCGGAACGGGCACCAGGTGGGCGAAGCGCACGAGTTGTTTCGTCGCTTCGCCCAACGCACGTCGACCGCGACGGGTTCGGCGGGCGCGTTCACGCTTGCCGTGCTCACGATCGTCGTGTGGGGCGTGACGGGTCCGCTGTTCCACTTCTCCGATGCCTGGCAGCTCGTCATCAACACCGGCACGACGATCATCACGTTCCTGATGGTGTTCCTGATCCAGGCGACGCAGAACCGCGACACGCGCGCGGTGCATCTGAAGCTCGATGAATTGCTGCGCGCGGTGGATGCGGCGCGCACGTCGATGATGGAGTTGGAGAACGAGTCGGACTCGGAGCTGGACCGGATCCGTGCGGAGTTCGGCGAGTTGCGTCAGCACGCCGAGCGGGAGATGCAGCGCGTGGCGTCGGGCGAGGCGGAGCGGCGCGAGGCCGGGCGGCGGGTGGGCGACCGGGTGCGGTAGCGGGCCGTGTGGTAAGTTGGTGGCCTCCGTCATTCGCTCTCATCTCCGTCACCATGTCGACCGCACCCGCCGCTCCCTCGCTCGCCCAGGTCTCGCTCGGTGACCTCGGTCAGGAGCTCGCCACCACCCGCCGCGTGCTCGAGCGCGTGCCCGCCGAGCAGTGGGATTGGCGGCCGCACCCCAGGTCGATGACCCTCGGTCAGCTCGCCGGGCACATCGCCAACCTGCTACTCTGGGGGCAGCACACGCTCGCCGCGTCGGAAGTCGATCTCGCGAGCCCGCCGCCCGCGCCGCCCCGGCACGCCACCCTCGAGTCCGTGCTGGCCGCCTACGACGCCAACGCCGCGGACGTGCGCGCGCGGGTCGGCGCGGCGACCGACGAGGCGCTCGGCGGCACGTACACCGTGCGCCGGGGCGAGCAGGTCATGATGGCGATGCCGCGCGCGGCGATGCTGCGCGGCATGATCCTGAGCCATCTCATTCACCACCGCGGGCAGCTCAGCGTGTACCTCCGCCTGCTCGACGTGCCCGTCCCGGCCATCTACGGACCGTCGGCGGACGAGGGCCGCTTCTAGGCGTTAGGCAACCGCGGCCGTTAGGCCGCGACCGCCGTCAGCGGAGACGTGCAGTTGGGGCAGCGCGTCGCCTTCTTCGACACGGTCATCGTGCAGAACGGGCACGGAGTCGTGTCGGGCGTCGGCGGCGCGGGGGCGTTGTACAGCTTGTTGATCGCGCGCACCAACATGAAGATCGCGAACGCGATCAGCAGGAACGTGATGATCGTGTTGATGAACGCGCCGTAGTTGAGCGTCACCGCGCCGGCGGCCTTGGCGTCGGCGAGCGAGGCGTACGGCGGTGCGGCCTTCGTCCCGGCCTTGAGCAGTGCGTACTTGCCGCTGAAATCGACCCCGCCGGTGATGAGCCCCAGCGGGGGCATCAACACGTCGTCGACGAGCGACTTGCTGATCGCGCCGAACGCGCCGCCGATGATCACACCGACGGCGAGGTCGAGCACGTTGCCGCGCATCACGAACGCCTTGAACTCCTTCCACATCGGGAACGCTCCTGGGCATCGGGTGGTCACGTACCTCGGCGAACTCGGCTGCAATGTCCATGACGCGCCCGTGACGCGCTAGGGGCCGCGACGCCGAGCGGCTGGCCGTTAGCTTGAGCGGATGCCGCGTTTCCGTTTGCCGTCCGCCGCCGCGCGCGGCGTCGCACTGGCCGCCGCCGCGGTCGCCCTCGCGCCCGCCCCCGCCCGCGCCTGGGACGACGTTGGGCACATGGCGATCGCGATCGTGGCCTGGCGCCACATGACACCCGTCGCCCGCGCGCGCGCCGTCGCACTGCTCCGCGCGGCCCCCACCGGCGCCGGCCTCGCGCAGCTGCGGCCCAACGACGGCGGCCCCGACGCGCGCGACCTCGCCCTCTTTGCGCGCGCGGCCACCTGGGCCGACCTCGTGCGCGACCGGCGCGACTCGGTGCGCTACGCGACGTACCACCACGCGACCTGGCACTACCTGAGCTGGTACTGGCGCGCCGACGCCGCGGGGCGGGCAGTCGTCGTCACGGGCCTGCCAACCGACTCGGAGAATGTCGTCGAGCGCATCGATGCGCTACGCCCCGTGCTCGCCGACTCGACGCGCCCCGCGGAGTCGC
>DASWUT010000884.1:0-1800 GCA_036401455.1 Gemmatirosa sp.
GTCGCCTCAGGCCACGACGTGACGATGCTCTCCGACTATCGAGCCGACCCCGTCGGGACCGCCGTCTACGGCGGCGGCCCGCCCCCGGCCGTGGACGGCGTCCGCGTGATCGGCATCGAGAGCGCCGGTGAAGCCGTCGCCGTCGACGGCGGTGCCGCCGACTTCGAACGCGACCTCCACACCCGCATCGCCGTCGTCGAACGCCTGCACGCCGAGCGCCCCTTCGACCTCCTCCACGCCCAGTACGGCTACCCTACCGGCTTTGCCGCCCTCGAAGCCGGCCGCCGCCTCCGCCTGCCGGTCGTCGTCAGCATCCAGGGCGGAGACGGCCACTGGGTCGGCCTCTGCTGCGGCACCCACCGCCGCGCGATGCGGGCCGTTCTCGCCCACGCCGACGCCCTCCTCATCGGCGCCCGCTCCTTCGCCGAGGAGGTCCACGCCAACCTCGGCGCTCCCCTCGACCGCTTCACGATCGTCCCCGGCGCGGTCGACGTCACCCGCTTCACCCCGCGCCCCGGCTGGACCCCCGGCACCCTCGTCGACCCCGCCGAGCCCCGCCTCGTCTATCACGGCCGCGTCGACCGCCGCAAGGGCGCGCTCGACCTGCTCGACGCCTTCGCCCGCCTGACGGCCGACGGCCGCCGCGCGCGCCTCGTCGTCTCCGGCATCGGCCCCGACTCCGCGGCCGTCGCCGACCGCACGCGCGAACTGCAGCTGACGGAACGCGTGACGCTGCGCGGCCCGGCGGCCTACGACGACGTTCCGCGCGTCTACCACGACGGCGACGTGTTCGTCTCGCCGACCTACGCCGAGGGTTTCAGCAACACGATCCTCGAGGCGATGGCGAGCGGTCTCGCCGTCGTCTGCACCCACACGGTCGGCGTCGTCGACTGCCTCCGGGACGGCGACAACGGCCTCCTCGTCCCACCTGGCGACGTCGCCGCCCTCACCGCCGCCCTCGCGCGCGTGCTCGACGACACCGCCCTCCGCGCCCGCCTCGCCGCCACCGCCCTCGCCGAAGTGCGCGCGACCTACTCGTGGCCCGCCATCGCGCGCCAGATCGTCGGCGAGTACGCGCGCGTCGTGCGCGAGTACCGCGGCCCCGACCCGTCGTGGACGTTCGACGACACCGTCGACCCCTGCCGCTTTCGCGCCGCCCCCCACCTGCTCTGATGCCCAACACCCTCTTCCTCTCTCCCCACCTCGACGACGTCGCGTTCAGCTGCGGTGCCACGTTCGCCGCCCTCGCCGCTCGCGGCTGGAACGCCCACCTCGTCACCGTCTTCACGCGCTCCGTTCCCGACCCGCAGGGCTTCGCCCTCGCCTGCCAGACCGACAAGGGCCTCGCGCCGAGCGTCGACTACATGGCCCTCCGCCGCGCCGAGGACGCCGCCGCCGCGCGTGCGTTAGGCGCCGCTTCCGTCCGCTGGCTCGCGCACGCCGAGGCCCCGCACCGCGGCTACGCGTCGGCCCCCGCCCTCTTCGCCGGCATCCTCCCGGCCGACGCCGACGCGTGGCGCCCGATCGCCGCCGACGTCGCCGCCCTCGTCGACGAGCTCGACCCCGCCCTCGTCTTCGCCCCGCAGGCGATCGGCGGCCACGCCGACCACCGCCACGTCGTCCGCGCCGTCGCCGCGGTCGCGGACGCGCGCAGCGCCTCCGGCCGCCCCCTCGCGCTCGCCTGGTACCGCGACACCCCGTACATCATCCGCCACCCCGGCGCGACGCCCCCCGACCCGATCACCCCCGACCTCGTCGAGATCGCCCTCCGCGCCACCGAGCCCGCCCTCGCCGCCAAGC
>DASWUT010000885.1:0-3288 GCA_036401455.1 Gemmatirosa sp.
CTCGCGGCATGGCTCACCGCCGGCGGTCACGAGACCTTCGCCACCGACGCGCTCGGCGCGGCGTACCCGCCCGGCGCGGACTACGCCGACGTGGCGAGCGGCGTGCTCGCCATCGCGTTGAGCCGCGTGCGCCCGTACTACGTGCTCTGGTTCCGGCCGCAAACTGCCCAGACCATGCGCTGGGGCGGCGACCCGGGCGAGAAGCCCGTGCGCGTCGGTCCCGACGGCGTGCCGCGTCTGTCGCCGCGCGGGTCGTTTGCGGCGTGGGAAGAAGAAGTGCAGGGGCGCTCGCGCCCGTGGCGCCGCGCGGAGATCGACGCCGCGCGCGCGCTCCGCGGCACCGTCGTCGACGCGCTCATCACCCGCGCCGACGAACTCGCCGCTCTCAATCGCGCGCTGGAGCAGAGCAACCGCGAGCTCGACGACTTCGCCTACGTCGCCTCGCACGACCTCAAGGAGCCCCTGCGCGGCATCCACAACTACGCCGCGATGGTGAGTGAGGACTACGCCGGCGCTCCGCTCGACGCCGACGGGCTGGCGCGGCTCGACACCATCCGGCGCCTCACCAAGCGTCTCGATGGGCTCATCGACTCGCTGCTCGACCACGCGCGCGTCAACCGCCTCGCCCTCGACCTCGCCGACGTCGACGCGAACGATGCCCTCGCCGACGCGCTCGACCGACTCGCGGCGTCGGTCGCCGAGCGCGGCGCCGCCGTGCGCGTGCCGCGCCCGCTCCCCACGGTGCGCGCCGACCGCGAGCGTCTGGTCGAGGTGTTCGCCAACCTCGTGTCCAACGCCGTCAAGTACGGCGGCGGATCGCCCGTGGTCGAAGTGGGGTATCTCGATGCACCAGTTGGCGACGACGCCGCGCCGCCGACGTTCTACGTGCGGGACCGCGGCATCGGCATCGACCCGCGCCACCACGCGGCCGTGTTCCGCCTTTTCAAGCGCCTCCACCCGCGTGATGCCTTCGGCGGTGGCTCGGGGGCTGGGCTCACGATCGTGCAGAAAGTCGTCGAGCGGCACGGGGGGCGCATCTGGTTGCAGAGCACGCCTGGCGAGGGGACCACGTTCTTCTTCACCCTTGCTCCGTCTGAGGCGACGTCGAGCGGTCCCCCCGCGGCCGCCGGTTCGACCTTCACCGGCGCGTCCGACGTCGGCGCGCCACCCCCGAGCGCGTAACCCTGTTGAAATCACCACCCGACCCATCGCCGCTCCTCGTCGTCGAGGACAGCGAGGAGGACTACACGGCCCTCCAGTGGGCGCTGCGCAAGGTCGGCATCGACCGCCCGGTTCGCCGCTGCGCGACCGGGGCCGAGGTGCTCGACTACCTGCGCCGTACCGGGCCCTACGCAGGCAGCCCCGCCGACGCGCCGACGCCCGCGCTCATCCTGCTCGACCTCAACCTCGGCGCGGACAACGGGCGCGACGTGTTGGCCGCGCTCAAGGCCGACGCCGCGCTCCGCCGCATCCCCGTCGTCGTCTGGACCACCTCCGCGCACCCGGACGACGTCGCCCAGTGCTACGAGCACGGCGCGAGCGGCTACGCCACCAAGCCCGTCGACGTCCAGCAGCTCGTCGAATCGCTCCGCGACGTGACGCGCTACTGGTTTGGCTGCGTGATCCTGCCCGACGTCGCCCGCGCGTGACCCCGCTCGACCCGACCGGCCTGGCGCGCACGGTCCTCGTCGTCGATGACTCGCCCGAGGACGCCGAAGTCGTTCGTCGCCTCCTTCGGCGTGCCCCCGACCGGGCCTACGCCGTCCGCCACGTGCAGCTCGCGAGCGACGCCCTGGTCGCCATCCGCGATGACGCGGCGCGCCCCGACGTCGTTCTCCTCGACCACGGGCTCCCCGACATGAGCGGGCTCGACCTGCTCCACGTCCTCGCGGGCGAGGCCGGGGGAACGCCCGTGCCGGTCGTCATGCTGACCGGCACACACGCGCACGTCGACACCGCGGTGTCGGCCATGCGGCACGGCGCGCTCGACTACCTCGCCAAGGATTCGCTGAGCGCCGATGCCCTGCGCCGCGCGATCGACGGCGCGGTGGACCGCTTCGCGAGCGGCCGCATGCTCGCCGCGCAACGGGCCGAGCTGGAGCGGCGTCACCGCGCGCTCGACGCGGCCACGGCGCGTACCTCGCGCCTGCTCGCGATCGTCACCGCGCTCGGCGGCGCCCTGACCCCCGACGACGTCGCGCGCACGATCCTCGACGAGCTGATGCCGGCCGTCGGCGCCGTGATGGGGATGATGGTCGTCGTCCGCGCCCCGACCGACGGCGAGCCGCATCCGACGGATCCCGTCCTCGACCTCGTCCGCAGCGTCGGCCTGCCCGCTGCAGTGCGTGACGCGTGGCGCTACATCGCGATCGACGCCGACGTGCCACTCGCGCACGCGGTGCGGACTGGTGAGCCGGGCTGGGTGACGTCGATCGCTCCTGCGACCGCGCCGTCGACTCCGCTCGCCGGGCTGCGCGCGGCCGTCGGATACAAGGCCGCGGCGACGGTCCCGCTCATCGTCAGCGGCAACGTCGTCGGCGCCGTCGCCCTCGGCTTTCCCGAGGTGCGCGCGTTTGGCGCCGAAGAGCAGGCGTTTCTTCTCACCGTCGCGCGGCAGTGCGCCCAGGCGCTCGAACGCGCGCGCCTGTACGCGGCCGAACATGCCGCGCGCGCGGAGGCGGAGGCGGCCCGCGCCGACGCCGAGCGCGCCAACCGGGCGAAGGCGCAGTTCCTCGCCGCGATGAGCCACGAGCTGCGCACCCCGCTCAACGCGATCGCCGGCTACGCCGAGCTGATGGAGATGGGCATCCGTGGCCCGGTCACCCCCGAGCAGCGCGAGGATCTCGCCCGCGTGCGCCGCGCCGGGCAACACCTGCAGTCGCTCATCAACGACATTCTCAACCATGCCCGCCTCGAGGCGGGCACGGTCCGCTACGATCTGCAGACGGTGCTGCTCGACGGCGTCGTCGCCGACGTCGAGGCGCTCGTCGCGCCGCAGCTGCGCGCCCGCTCGCTGGCGTTCTCGCACGACGGCTGCGCCCCCGACACGCCCGCCCGCCCGCACGCGGTCCGGGCCGACGGCGAGAAGGTACGGCAGATCCTGCTCAACCTGATGACGAACGCGATCAAGTTCACCGCGCCCGGCGGGCGCATCGAACTCGCGTGCGCCACCGAGTGCGACGCGGAGGGGCGCCCCGCGGTCATCCGCCTGCGGGTGAGCGACACGGGACGCGGCATCGCCGCGAACGCGCTCGCGCAGATCTTCGAGCCGTTCGTGCAGGTCGACCG
>DASWUT010000886.1:0-9021 GCA_036401455.1 Gemmatirosa sp.
CGCCGCTGCTCTACAACAGCAAGCTCTGGGAGCGCTCGGGCCACTGGGGCAAGTACCGGGAGAACATGTTCCTCGTCCTCGACAACGAGACGGACGAGCACGACATGGCGCTCAAGCCGATGAATTGCCCGTCGCACTACATCCTCTACGGATCGGCGAAGCACTCCTACCGCGAACTCCCGCTTCGCTACGTCACCTTCGACGTGCTGCACCGCAACGAACTCTCTGGCGCGCTGTCCGGGCTCACTCGCGTGCGGCAGTTCGCGCAGGACGACTGCCACGTTTTTCTCGCCGAGGAGCAGATCAACGCCGAGGTCCAGTTCCTGATGGACTTCATCCTCGGCCACTACGAGACGTTCGGCCTCACGGCATCGCTCAAGTTCGCGACCCGCCCCGAGCAGCGCATCGGCTCGGACGAGATGTGGGACCGCGCGGAGAGCGCGCTCCGCGGCGCGCTCGAGGCGACCGGCCGCGCGTACGAATTGAAGGCGGGGGACGGCGCGTTCTACGGGCCGAAGATCGATTTCGACGTCACCGACTCGATCGGGCGCGCATGGCAGTTAGGCACGATCCAGCTCGACTACGCCGCGCCCGAGCGCTTCGACCTCACGTATACCGGGGCCGACAACCACGCGCACCGGCCGGTGGTGATCCACCGCGCCGTCAGCGGTTCGTTCGAGCGCTTCGTCGCGATCCTCATCGAGCACTTCGCCGGCGCGTTCCCGCTCTGGCTCGCGCCCGAGCAGGTGCGCGTGGTGCCGATCTCGCCCGAACTCAACGACTACGGGCAGCGCGTCGCCGACGCACTGCGCGCGGCCGGGCTCCGCGTCGGCTTCGACGCCGAAAGCGTCGAGGACTACCGCGTGCGCATCCGCGAGGCGAGCGTCCTCAAGGTGAACTACATGGCCGTGCTCGGTCGCCGCGAGGCCGAGGCGGGCACGGTGACCGTGCGCCGCCGCGGGCAGGAAAAGCGGCAGGACACGATGTCGCTGGACGCGTTCGTCGCGCACTGCGTCGAGGAGGTCCGCGCGCGCGCGCTTCCGCACGATTATGTCCCAGCCGAGGTCGGCGAGGGCGAACTCTCGGACGGCGGGCCGGCGCATGGCGGGGTGACGAACAGCGCGGTTGCGCGCTGACCGGCGCGGCGCGGCGGTGACGCGACATGCGGGGGCGGGGTCTCTCGTTCAGCAGTGAACTATGAGACTCAACGGCCGCGACGTCTGCTGCGGGCCGGTGGGTCCGCCCGCCAGCTCCCAGTCGCTGGCGCGCTCGCCACCCTCTCGCCCCAGGTGGTCGCATGCGTGCGTTCCCCGCCCGCTTCACCGTCCGTGTCACCGCGTGGCACGTCGGATCCGCCCTCGCCGTCGCGCCCGCGATCGCGGCGGCGCAAGTCGCCACCGGCACCGTGTCCGGCCGCGTCACCAGCACCGATGGCGAGCCGGTCGCCGGTGCGACCGTGGGCGTCACCGGAACCGCCGCCGGCGCGATCACGCGCGGCGACGGCACGTACCGCATCACGCTCCGACCCGGCACGTACGAGCTCCGCGCGCGCCTGATCGGCTACGCCGCCGCACGCGACAGCGTCGTGATCGCAGCCGGCGCTTCTGCCACGCGCAACTTCCGCCTCGCCCGATCAGCCTCGGCACTACAGGGCGTCGCGGTGCTCGGCTCGCGCGCGCAACCGCGCTCAGTCGTCGAATCGCCGGTACCGGTCGACGTGCTCTCGGCTGCGGACATTCGCGCGACCGGCCGTACTGAGACGGCCGAGGTGATCCAGGCGCTCGCGCCGAGCTTCAACTTCCCGCGCCCGTCGGTCACCGACGGGACCGACCAAGAACGCCCGGCGACGCTCCGCGGCCTCAACCCCGACCAGCTGCTCGTGTTGGTCGACGGCAAGCGGCGGCACACGAGCGCGCTCGTCAACGTCAACGGCAGCGTCGGGCGCGGGTCGACAGGCGTCGACCTCAACGCGATCCCGGTGTCGATGATCGACCACATCGAGGTCCTTCGCGAAGGGGCGGCGGCGCAGTACGGCTCGGATGCGATCGCGGGCGTGATCAACATCGTGCTCAAGGGCAACCAGCCGGGCACGCTCACGGCCGAGGGCGGAGGGTACTCCGCGGGGGACGGCGGGCTCGCCAACGTCGCGCTCGATGGCGGCCAGAGCGCGACCCCGCACCGATTCATCCACGGCGACCTGGAGTTCCGCGACCAGGGGCGGACCAATCGCGCGGGTCTCGACCCGCGCCAACAGTACTTCGCCGGCGATCCGCGGAACACGACGGATGTGCCGCGCGCCGACAGCTGGTACGGTGACCCGCGCCAGCGCGCGGCGCAGGGGGCGTTCAACGGCGAATACGCGCTCGGCGACAGCGGCGTGACACTCTACTCGTTCGGCACGCTCACCAACCGGCGTGGTGAGAGTCCGGGATTCTTCCGGCGCCCGCTCGACGACCGCACCGTGCGCGCGATCTACCCGGACGGATTCCTGCCGGTGATCCGCGGCAAGATCTGGGACGGCTCTGCCGTCGTCGGCGGTCGCGGCACACTCGGCGGGTTCGCCGTCGATCTGAGCCAGAGCTACAGCACCAACGCGTTCAACTTCAACGTGGCCAACAGTGCCAACGTCACCTACGGCGCGAGCAGCCCGACGACGTTCAACGCGGGCACGCTGCAGTTCCAGCAGGGGTCGACGAACCTCGACCTCACGCGCACCCTGCGGCTGCCTAACACTACCCCGGTGCGGCTCGCGGGTGGCGCGGAGTTCCGGGCCGAGAACTACCGGATTGCGCCGGGCGAGCGGGCGTCGTACACGAACGGCGGCGTGCCGATCCTCGACGGGCCCGACTCGGGCAAGGTGGGCGCGATCGGTTCGCAGGTGTTCCCGGGCTACCAGCCGAGCGATCGGACCGACGCGTCGCGGACGAGCGAGGCGCTGTACGTGGATCTGGAGAGTGACCTCACGCGGCAGTTCCTGTTGGGCGTCGCCGGGCGGTTCGAGCATTACAGCGACTTCGGGTCGACGACCAACGGACTCGTGCGCGCGCGATACGCACCCGTGCAGGGCTTCGCGCTCCGTGGATCGGCCGGTACTGGGTTCCGCGCGCCGTCGCTCGCGCAGAGCTTCTATTCACAGACGCAGACCGTGCTGACCAACGGCACGCTCCTCGAGACACGCACCTTCCCGGTCAGCAGCCCCGAAGCGCGCGCGCTCGGCGCGACGACGCTCACGCCCGAGCGCTCGGTCAACTTCGGCGTCGGCACGACACTCGAACCGGTGCGCAATCTCGGGTTTACGGTCGACGCGTACCAGATCCGGATCCGCGACCGGATCGTGCTGTCCAACACGTTCACCGGAGCCAGTGTGCGGGCTGCGCTCGCCGCCGCAGGGTTCAACAACATCAGCGGCGCGCAGTTCTTCACCAACGCGGTCGGTACCCGGACGCGCGGTATCGACGCGGTGGGCAACTACGGCATCACCTACGGCGGCGGGCTCGCGCGGTTCACGGCCGGCTACAGCCGCAACGAGACGCGCGTCGTCGACGTCATCCCGACGCCGGCCGTCCTCGCGGGGCAAAGTGAGACGCTCTTCGGGCGCGTCGAGCGCGCCCGACTCGAAAACGCGCAGCCGCGAAGCAACCTGCTGCTTTCCGGGTCGTACGACCGCGGCCCGCTCGGTGTCGTGCTGCGGACGCAGCGCTTCGGCGCGGTCACGTCGACCAACTCCCCAGGCTATGAGTCGCTCGACCAGACGTTCGGCGCCAAGTGGGTGAGCGACGTGAGCGCGTCGTACCGCGTCGCCGCTCGCGCGACACTCACCGTCGGGTCCGACAACGTCTTCAACGTCTACCCGGACCGGTACAACAACAACGGAAACGTCACGGCCGGCAACAGCGGCAACTCGTTCTACGGTCTCCTCCCGTACTCGACGTTCTCGCCGTTCGGCTTCAACGGGCGCTTCGTCTACGGACGCGTGACGCTCGGCCTGTAACGCGCCCGTTCGCGCGGCGGGATCCCTGCCCGGGCAGGGGCCGCCGCGCGAGGACGACGCATCACACGAATGGACCGACGCAGGTCCGAACACACTCGAACCGGTTCGGGCGCGTTGAATCGTTCGCGCCGAACCGATTAGTATTGTGCGGCTGCACTGGCGTGCCCCGGCGCGAGGTGCAGCCCTTTGTGTTTCTCCCCGTCGCTGCTCTGCGGACTTGTTCCGATGCCCGATACCGCCGCTCCGTCTGCCCTCGATCGCCAGCCCGTCATCGTCGCGGCGGCGCGCACGCCGATCGGGCGATTTCTGGGCGGCCTCGCCTCGCTGCAGGCCGTCGACCTCGGTGCCGTCGCGATTCGCGAGGCGCTGCGCCGCTCGGGCGTGCCCGGCACGGACGTCGAGGAGGTGATCGTCGGGCACGTGGTGCAGGGCGGGGCGGGGCAGGCGCCCGCGCGCCAGGCCGCGCTCAAGGCTGGCGTGCACCCGGGCGTCTCCGCGCTGACCGTGAACATGGTCTGCGGCTCGGGGCTGCGAGCGGTCATGCTCGCGGCGCAGGCGATTCGCGCGGGCGACGCGCGCGTGATCGTTGCCGGCGGGCAGGAATCGATGAGCAACGGGCCGTATTACAACTTCGGCATGCGCAGCGGCACGAAGTTCGGCGAGCAGCGGCTCGCCGACGCGGTGCAGCTCGACGGGCTGTGGTGCGCCACCTGCGACGTCGCGATGGGCGGCCACGCGGAGTACACGGCGCGCAAGGCCGGCCTCACGCGCGCCGAGCAGGACGAGTTCGCCTACCACTCGCAGCAGAAGGCCGCGGCGGCGATCGCGGCAGGCAAGTTCCGCGACGAGATCGTCCCCGTGCAGGTTCCCGGTCGCAAGGGCCCGACCACCCTCGACACGGACGAGGGCGTGCGTGCGGACACGACGCTCGAGTCGCTCGCGAAGCTCAAGCCCGCCTTCGCGCCGCCGGGCCGCGCATCGGCCGAGGAGATCACCGACGAGCTGACGGTGACGGCGGGGAACGCGTCGACGCTCAACGACGGCGCGGCCGCGCTCGTCGTGACGAGCGAGGGCTACGCCCGCGCGCACGGGCTCGACGTGCTGGCGCGCGTCACCGCGTACGCGACCGGCCCGGTCGCGCCGCAGGAGCTCTTCTTCGCGCCGATCCAGGCCGTGCAGAACCTGATGCGCAAGGCCGGCACGACGATCGACGATTACGACCTGATCGAGGCGAACGAGGCGTTCGCGTCGCAGGCGCTCGCGACGGGGCAGGGTCTCGACTGGTCGTGGGACCGGGTCAACGTCAACGGCGGCGCGATCGCGCTCGGCCATCCGCTCGGCGCGAGCGGAGCGCGCGTGCTCACGACGTTGCTCTACGCGATGCGCGACCGCGACGCGGCGACGGGGCTCGCGACGCTGTGCCTCGGTGGCGGCGACGCCGTCGCGCTCTCGGTCGAGCGCGTCGCGTGACGGATCGCCCGCCACCGCACGTGGTCGCGTGACCCGATGACGACGCAGCCGGCCGCGCCCGCTGGCGCGCGCTGGCTGTACGCCCCATCGGGCCGGCTCCGCGCGCCGTGGCGACTTGCGCTCTACGCGCTCGCCTTCGTCGCCGGACTGGCGATCGCGCAGGGGCTCGCGTATCCGATCCTCGCCGCACTCGCGCGGCTCGTCACGGCGCGTCCCTCGCTCGAGAGCTGGTTGGCGCTGACGGCGGCCGTCGTCGCGCACGTGCTCGTGTTGCGCGTCGTCGAGCGGCGGCCGATCGCTGACGTCGGGCTCGGCCGACGTGCGGCGAGCCCGGCGCTGCTTGCCACGGGCGCGCTGTTGGGCGCGGCGGCGATCGGTGTGCCGTGCGCCCTGTTGCTCGCGGGGCGTGAACTCCGCGAGGTCGCCGCGCCGGCCGGGAGTTGGGGCGCCGTCGCGGGCTCGCTCCTCGCGGCGCTGGCGCCCGCCGCGCTGTTCGAGGAGCTGTTCGTGCGCGGCTACCCGCTGCTCGTGCTCACCGAAGCGTTAGGCGCGCCCGCCGCCCTCGTCATTACGAGCGTCGTCTTCGGCGCGCTGCACCTGCAGAACCCCAACGCGACCCTCGGCTTCGTCGGCGTCGTCGCGCTCGCCGGCATCTTCCTCGGCGCGATCCGGCTCACGACCGGGAGCCTGTGGGCGGCGTTCGCCGCGCACCTCGCGTGGAACTGGACGCTCGCCGCAGGCTTTCACGCCGCGGTGAGCGGCCTGCCGTTCGCGACCCCCGGCTATCGCCTCGTCGATGCAGGCCCCGCGTGGCTGACCGGTGGCGCGTGGGGCCCCGAGGGGGGTGCGGCGGCGGTTGCGGGAATGTGCGGCGGCCTCGCGCTGCTCTGGTGGCGCGCTCCACGCGCGATGCGCGACTCTCTCATCGGCGGCGACGGCCGCAGGACACCTTCGACATGACCGAAGCACGGACCGTTGCCGTCGTCGGCGCCGGGCAGATGGGGAACGGGATCGCGCACGCGTTCGCACAGAGTGGCTTTCAGGTCGCGATGCTCGACGTCAACGACGCCGCGCTCGCCCGCGGGCGCGACACGATCGCGAAGAACCTGGAGCGCCAGGTCAAGAAGGGCACGCTCGACGCCGCCGCGCGCGACGCGACGCTCGAACGGGTCGCGACCCACTCCGACCTCGCCGCGGTGGCCGGGGCGACGCTCGTCGTCGAGGCGGCGACCGAGAACACGGCGCTCAAGTTCCGGATCTTCGAGGATCTCGACCGGCTCGCCGAACCCGGGACGATCCTCGCGAGCAACACGAGCTCGATCTCGATCACCGAGATCGCCGCGCGCACCAAACGCCCGGAGCTCGTCATCGGGATGCACTTCATGAACCCGGTGCCGGTGATGCGGCTGGTCGAGGTCATCCGCGGACTGGCGACGAGCGACCAGACCACCGCCCGCGTGCTCGACCTCGCGCGCGCGGTCGACAAGACGCCGGTCGAAGTGAGCGACTATCCCGGTTTCGTCGCGAATCGCATCCTGATGCCGATGATCAACGAGGCGGTGTACTGCGTCATGGAAGGCGTGGGCACGCCCGAGGCGATCGACACGGTGATGAAACTCGGGATGAACCACCCGATGGGGCCGCTCACGCTCGCCGACTTCATCGGCCTCGACACCTGCGTGGCGATCCTCGACGTCATGCACACTGGCCTCGGCGACCCGAAGTACCGCCCCTGCCCGCTCCTCAAGAAGTACGTCGCGGCGGGGTGGCTCGGTCGCAAGTCTGGGCGTGGCTTCTACGACTACCGCACGGCGTGACGCCGCCCGCGTCGCCAACTCGCAGCACTCGACCATGTCCGCGACCCTGACTTCCACCGACGCCATCACCTTCGACGGCGTTCTCCCGCTCACCGACATCCAGCGCGAGATCCAGCACCTCGCGCGCGACTTCGCGGCCGAGCACATCGCGCCGTTCGCGGCCGAGTGGGACCGTGAGCAGCGCTTCGAGCCGTCGCTCGTCCCGCAGATGGGCGGCGCCGGCTTTCTGGGCATGTTGCTCCCCGAGCGGTACGACGGGCTCGCGCTCGACACGTCGAGCTACCTGCTCGCGCTCGAGGAGATCGCGGCGGCGGACGCGAGCACTGCGGTGATGATGAGCGTGCACAACTCGCTGCCGACGCAGATGCTGCTGCGCTGGGGAAGCGACGCGCTGAAGGACCGCTACCTCGGACCGCTCGCGCGCGGCGAGCGGCTCGGCGGGTTCGCGCTGTCGGAGCCCGAGGCCGGGAGCGACGCCGCGTCGCTGCGCACGCAGGCGGTGCGCGACGGTGATCACTGGGTGCTCAACGGTACGAAGTCGTGGATCACCCACGGTACCTATCCCGACCTCGTGCTGCTCGCGATGGTGCGCACCGACACGCCCGACGCCCGGCGTGGCAGCCGCGGCATCTCCACCTTCGTCGTCACGCCCGACATGCCCGGCTTCCGGGTCGGCAAGAAGGAGAACAAGATGGGCCTGCGCGCGTCGCCGACCGTGCAGATCGTCTTCGAGGATCTGCGCGTGCCGGCGGACCATCTCGTCGGCGAGGAAGGGCAGGGGTTCGTCTATGCGATGCAGTCGCTCGACCACGGGCGGCTCGGCATCGCCGCGCAGGCGCTCGGCATCGCACGCGCCGCGCTCGGCGCCGCGCGCGACTACGCCGACCAACGCAAGCAGTTCGGACAGCCGATCCGGAACTTCCAGGCGATTCAGTTCAAGCTCGCCGACATGGCGAGCCGTATCGCGTCCGCGCGCGCGCTGCTCCACATGACCGCTGCCGCGAAGGACCACGGACAGCGGGTCACGCAGTACAGCTCGATGTGCAAGCTGCTCGCGAGCGAGACGGCGATGTTCGTCGCCGACGAGGCCGTCCAGATCTTCGGCGGCTACGGCTACGTGAAGGACTACCCGGTCGAGCGGTACCTGCGCGACGCAAAGGTGACCGAGATCTACGAGGGCACGTCCGAAATCCAGCGCGTCGTCATCGCGCGAGAACTCTATACCTGACACCAGATCAGCAGATCGCCATGAGTATGCAGCTGTTTGACACCATCGCCGAAATGGGACATGAGCAGCTCGTCATGTGCCACGACACGGCGAGCGGATATCGCGGCATCATCGCGATCCACGACACCACGCTTGGCCCGGCGCTCGGCGGCACGCGCTTCTGGAATTACGCGAACGACGAGGAGGCGATCGTCGATGCGCTCCGGCTCGCGCGCGGGATGACGTACAAGAACGCCGTCGCGGGACTCAACCTCGGCGGCGGCAAGAGTGTGATCATCGGCGACAACCGCACGCCGCAGCGCGAGTCGCTGTTTCGGGCGCATGGCCGCTTCGTCGACTCGCTCGGCGGCCGCTACGTGACCGCCGAGGACGTGGGCACGAGTACGGGCGACATGGATTTCGTTCACATGGAGACCGACTACGTGGCCGGGCTCGCCGGTGCGTCGGGGGATCCCTCGCCGGTGACCGCGCACGGGGTGTTTCGCGCGATCCAGGCGTCGGCGCACCGGCGCTGG
>DASWUT010000887.1:0-5265 GCA_036401455.1 Gemmatirosa sp.
TCAACTTGACTAATGCAGCGCACCGTTTCAGAGTTGTCACACGTCGATCGAGGTCGAACCGGTTCGCGCCAGTTCACCGCAGATCGCATCAACTGCATCCGCATACCCGCGTTCGCTCACGCGGGTCACGTTCTGCCGTGATCCCTACCCGCCTGTGACTCACTCCCCGACCCGTCGTGCTTCGCGACGTGCTGCCGTCCGCCGCGCGCTGATCGCGGGCGTCGTGGCGGCCGTCGCGGGTGCGTCGCGCGCACCGGGGCAGGCGCCGACGCAGGCGCCGGTCGGCGCGCGGCCGTTCGTCCGCGTGCAGGGTGGCAGCTTCATCGTCGGGGACCGGCCGTACCACTACCTCGGCGCGAACTTCTGGTACGGCCTGCAGCTCGGCGCGGCGGACGACACCGCCGGACGTGCCCGCCTCGTGCGCGAGCTCGACCGCCTCAAGGCGCTCGGGATCACGAACCTGCGGCTGCTCGCGTCGGGCGAGGGACCGGCCAGCGCGCCGCAGCGCGTCGTCCCGCCAGTCCAGCCGGCGCCGGGGCGCTACGACGAGCGCGTCCTGCGCGGCCTCGACGTCGTGCTCGCCGAGATGGCGCGGCGCGACATGCGTGGCGTGCTCGTGCTGAACAACTTCTTCCAGTGGTCCGGCGGCATGGCCCAGTACGTGTCGTGGGCCACGGGCGAGCCGATTCCGTACCCCGAGCGCGACGGGCACACCTGGGACGAGTTTCAGCGGTACGCGGCGCGCTTCTACGCCGACGCGCGCGCGCAGCGGCTGTTCGACGACTACGTGCGGGCGGTGGTCGGGCGGACCAACACCGTCACCGGCGTGCGCTACGACGCCGACCCGACGATCATGGCGTGGCAGCTCTCCAACGAGCCGCGCGGCTTCGACTTCTCCGAGGCGTACGTCGCGTGGGTCGACCGTGAGGGCGCGCTCGTGCACCGGCTCGCGCCGCGGCAGCTGGTCTCGTTAGGCGGCGAGGGCAAGCTCGACCGTGGCACCCCCGGCACCGCGACGCAGTTCGCGCGCGTGAGCCGTTCGCCCGCGCTCGACTATCTCACCGTGCACCTCTGGCCCGAGAACTGGGGCTGGTTCGACCCGAAGAACGCGGCCGCGACCTGGGACCGCTCGATCGGGCGCACGATGAGCTACCTCGCCGACCACGTCGCGATCGCGACCACGGTCGGCAAGCCGCTGGTCCTCGAAGAGTTTGGCGTGTCGCGCGATGGCGGGGCGTTCGCGCCGGGCACGCCGGTGACGTACCGCGACCGGTTCTTCGCCGAGCTGTTCGAGGCGGTCTACCGGCTGGCGTCGGAGCCGACCGTCGTCGCGGGCGCCAACGTGTGGTCGTGGGCGGGCGAGGGCACGCCCGTCGTGCCGGGCGGCGTCTGGCGCCCCGGGCAGCCGTTCACGGGCGACCCGCCGCACGAGCGGCAGGGCTGGTACTCGATCTACGCGACGGACTCGTCGACGACCGCGCTGCTGCGCACGTGGGCCGGGCGGATGTCGGGCATCGATGGTCGCCCGGTAACGGCGGCCCGCTGACGTCATGCGCACCCGAACTCTCGCCGCCGCCACGGCCGCCGCGTTCATGACCTTTCCGCCCATCGCGTCCAACGCGCAGGCAGCGCCGACGTCGGCGCCGCCCACGTCGCTGCAGCTGTCGCGGATCATCGGCGACGGCATGGTGATGCAGCGCGATGCGCGCGTGCCGGTGTGGGGGTCGGCGGCACCTCACGCGCGGGTGGTCGTCGCGTTCGACGGCCGCGACTACGCGACGACGTCCGACGCGGCGGGCCGGTGGTCGGTGACGCTGCCCGCGATGCCGGCCGGCGGACCACACGCGATGACCGTCGCCGCCGGTGCCGAGCGCCTTGCGGTGCGCGACATCCTCGTCGGCGACGTGTGGGTGTGCTCGGGGCAGTCGAACATGGAGTTCGTCGTGCGCGACGCCGCGAACGGCGCGGCCGAGGCCGCGGCGGCGCGCGACCCGCAGATCCGGCACTTCAAGGTCCCGACGTCGTACGCGTGGGCGCCGAGTGACTCGCTCGCCGGCGGCTCGTGGGCGCCGGCGGACCCGCAGCACGCGGGGCAGTTCACCGCGGTCGGCTACTTCTTTGCGCGCGACCTGCGGAAGTCGGTCGACGTCCCGATCGGGCTGCTGCACACGTCGTGGGGCGGTAGCCGGATCGAGCCGTGGACGAGTCGCGAAGGGCTCGGGCTGGACGAGCGTGCGGTCGCGCGCCTCGAAGCCGACGAGCGCGCGTACGAGGCGCGCACGCGCGACTCGCTCCGCGCACGGATGGGTGGTGAGATCCCGACGACCGATGCGGGGCTGGTCGATGGGCGCGCGGCGTGGGCGGAGCCGGAGCTCGACGACGCGTCGTGGTCGACGATCCACGCGCCCGGCCCGTGGGAGTCGCAGGGCTACGCGGGGATGGACGGCACCGCGTGGTACCGCACGGGCTTCGTGCTCACCGCGGACGAGGCGAAGGCGGGCGTGCGGCTCGGGCTCGGACCGGTGGACGACGCCGACGTGAGTTACGTGAACGGCCGCGAGGTCGGGCGCACGTCGGGGTACTCGACGGTCCGGGCGTACGACGTGCCGGCCGCGGCACTCCGCGCGGGGCGCAACGTGGTCGCGGTACACGTGACCGACACGGGCGGCAACGGGGGGCTCACGGGCGAGCCGGCGCAGCTCTACGTCGAGGTCGCGGGTGTGCGGCGTCCGCTCGCCGGCGCGTGGAAGTTCCGGCCCGGCGCCGTCACGGTCGATGCGGCCGACGGGCAGCACATCAACAAGATCCCGACGCTGCTCTACAACAAGATGGTGCACCCGCTCCTGCCGTACCCGGTGAAGGGGGTGCTCTGGTATCAGGGCGAATCGAACGCGGACCGGTACGAGGACGCCGTCGCCTACCGCGGGCTGTTTGCCGGGATGATCCGCGACTGGCGCCGGCGGTGGGGCGTGGGGGATGCGCCGTTCCTGTGGGTGCAGCTCGCGAACTACATGGCGCCCGACAGCGCGCCGGTGCTGCACAGCAACTGGGCGGCGCTGCGCGAGTCGCAGAGCGCGGCGCTCGCGCTGCCCAACACGGGGCAGGCGGTGATCCTCGACCTCGGCGACGCAGGCAACATCCATCCGCACGACAAGCAAGACGTCGGCGCGCGGCTCGCGCTCGTGGCGCGCCACGTCGCGTACGGGCAGGCGGTCGAGTTCTCGGGCCCCGCATTGCGGTCGAGCCGGTTCGAGGACGGACGCGTCGTGCTCGGCTTCGACCACGCGGACGGCCTCACCGCGCGCGGCGGTACCCTCGGCGGGTTCGCCGTCGCGGGCGAGGACCGCCAGTTCGTGTGGGCCGACGCGCACGTCGAGGGCACCCGCGTGGTGGTGTCGAGCGCGCGCGTGCCGCACCCCGTCGCGGTGCGGTACGCGTGGGCCAACAACCCCGACCGCGCCACCCTGTACAACGCCGCGGGCCTGCCCGCGGCGCCCTTCCGCACCGACCGCTGGTAGACCGACCGCTGTAGACCGACCGCTGGTAGACCGCTCGTAGTTCGTTAGACACGTCCGTTCGTTCGCACGACCCGGCACCACCTGGCACGACCTGCACCACCCGTACGACCTGTACCTCCCCGGGCGCGTCCTCGCGCGCGCCCACGCACGCCCCGAGTTCCCCCCCCGCCGTGTCGCCACGCGCCGCGACCCGGGCGGTAGCCGCTCACTTCACCTGTTGGAGACGTACGTGATGAAGTTCCGTAGGGAAGCAATCGTCTCGTCCGCGGTGGTTGCCGCGTGCATGGGCGCGACCGGGCTACAGGCCCAGGCGCCGACCGGCGTGGTGTCCGGACGCGTCGTCGCGGGCGCGTCGCAAGCCACGGCGCAGGCCGCAGCCTCGACCTCGTCGAAGATCGCCTCGCAGGGCGCGCCGGCGTCGCAGGGCAACGCCACACAGTCGCCGCTCGCCGGCGCGCGCGTCTCGGTCGTCGGCACGACGATCCAGGCGATCGTCCGCGACGACGGGCGGTACACGCTGCCGCGCGTGCCCGCGGGCACGCAGCGCATCCGCGTGAACCTCGTCGGGTACGCGCCGCAGGAACAGAGCGTGACGGTCGTCGCGGGCCAGCCGGCGACGGCGAACTTCGCGCTCCAGGCCACGGCCGTCGCGCTCAGCAACGTCGTCGTCATCGGCTACGGCACGCAGCGCCGCGAGGACCTCACCGGGTCGATCGCCTCGGTGAGCTCGCAGGACATCCAGAAGACGGCGGTGAACACGCTCGAGCAGGGCCTCCAGGGGCGCGTGCCGGGCGTGCAGGTCACGCAGGGCGACGCGGCGCCGGGCGGCGGCATCCGCGTGCAGATCCGCGGCACCAACTCGATGAATCCCGGCTCCGCGCAGCCGCTCTACGTCATCGACGGCGTGCCGGTGGGGAGCACGGGCGGCAGCAAGGACCCGGGCGGCGTGAGCGACCCGAGCCTCGTTTCGCTGACGCAGACCAACCCGCTCGCCGAGATCGCACCGGAGGACATCGAGTCGATCGACATCCTCAAGGACGCGTCGGCGACGGCGATCTACGGCAGCCGCGGCGCCAACGGCGTCGTGATGATCACCACCAAGCACGGGCGCCGGAACAGCGGTGGGGGCTACACGCTCAACCTGTCGCAGGGCGCGTCGAGCGTCGTGCGCCAGATCCCGGTGCTCGACGCCTCGCAGTACGCGAGCTACGTCAACCAGGCGTACATCAATGCGTACGGGGCGGCCGTGCAGTATCCGTACGGCGGACGTCCCGGGTCGTTGACCCCGGACAGCATCCGCAAGGTGATGGGCAACGGGATCGACTGGCAAAGCCTGATCTACCGCAACGCGCCGCTGACGGACGCGAACGTCGGCGCTTCGGGCGGCGACGACCGCGGCAGCTACGCGGTGAGCGGGAACCTGCTCAACCAGCAGGGCGTGGTGAACGGCTCGGCGTTCCGGCGCGGCGGGATGCGCTTCAACCTCGACCGGAACGTCACCGATCGGTTCCACCTGTCGACGAACTTCAATCTCACGCGCTCCATCAACAACATGGTGCGCAGCGCGACGGTCAGCGGCTACAACACGGTCGGCGTCATCCGCGAGGCCGTGACGTACACGCCGATCTGGAATCCCGACAGCGCGAAGTTCGGCCCGCGCACCGAGGATCCCAACACGCTCGCGAACTTCGGGACGAACCCGCTGCGCTACACCGACGAGGTGAGCGAGAACGACCAGGTGACCCGC
>DASWUT010000888.1:0-4154 GCA_036401455.1 Gemmatirosa sp.
AGCCGCACGACCGTGTGACGTTTATCTGATAAAGTCGGTGAGAACGTGACGACGTGGTCTCCGCCGCGCCACGCCCGTCGGTGGACGCGCCACCCCTGCCCCGCCCGATGATTCCCGCGTAGATGCCGGTCGAGTTGAAGCGCGCGCTCGGACTGCGTGATCGAGCACGCGACCGACCGCGCGCTCCTCGCGCAGGCGGTCGGGGAGGTGCAGCGCGCGCTTGAAGCGCGCGTCGCCGCGGCCTAGATTGGCGCGCATTCGTCCGCTCGCGCCTGTCGCACGCGTCCACCTCGACGTACGCCGTGTCCAACGCTCCCGACGGTCTCCGCGACATCCAGGCGCGCGGGTTCGTGATGCCGAGTGACGCCCCCGTGGTCGTGGGCATCAGCATCACGGATGCCGTACGGACGCCGTGCGGCGCGAGCCCGGTGACACCGTCGACCTCGACATGCCGGCGCCCCGCAGGTCCGTCGGCGCGCAGGACACGATCGGCACGATCGCGGCCGTGCAGGCCGTGAGCGCGCGGTACATGCCGGTCGCCGGCAAGGTGGTCGCAGTCAACCCGCGGCTCGACGCGGCACCCGCGCTCGTCACCCGCGATGCGTACGCCGACCGCTCGGCGCTGATGAACGCGGGCGCGTCCGGGCCGCGGGTCGGGTAGTCCGGTCGGGCCAGGAGCCGTGGACGAATCCCAGCGCCCGCACGTGCACCGCAAGCCGTGGGGCGCGCTCCTGCTTGAGCTCGCGATCACCGGCGCCGGTGTGTTCATGGCGCTCCAAGTCGACCAATGGAAGGAGCACCGCGCACACCGCGAGGCCGCGCGCACGACGGTCGCGAACTTTCGTCGTGAGGTCGCGGCGAATCGCGCCTCGGTCGCGACGGTCCTTCCCTACCATGCGGCCCTGCGCGAGACCGTCGGGGCGGTCGCGGCACGCGAGACGCCGTCGCTGGACGCAGTCTTCCGCGTGTTCCGATTTCAGGGGCAGGGCTTCCGGGGCTTTCGCCCGCCGCACCTCTCGCGCACCGCGTACGACCTGGCGTTCGCGACGCAATCGCTCGCCTATCTGCCGCCCGACCTCGCCTTCGCCGTCGCTGGCGCGTACCAGCAGCAGAGCACGTACGAGGGGATCCAGCGCGCGTTTGACGGCAGCGTGTACTCGCCCACGTTCTTCCGGGCCGACAACGCGTCTGCGTCAGTCACCGCGATGTCCATCTATCTCGGCGACGTCGCCTACCAAGAGCCCGAGTTGCTCCGGCAATACGCGGCGTTGTTACCAAAGCTTGATTCCGCACTCGCGGCCTTGCCGAAGTAACCGTGTCTCGTCAGGCCGTGCCGTGGCCCGCCTCACGGTGCTCCACCCGTCGACGACGTGGAGCTGCGTTCCGGGCGCGCGGCGTCTCAGGATGCGGCACCGCGGCGCGGCGCGCGGTCCACCAATCGCGGCGGTGGTCGATGCGATCAACCCGGCGTTCCAGGCGTCCCGGTCCTCGCGCAGCGCCCTTGTGCCGTCAGTTCCGGGGCGCGTGCGTCGCGGCGGCGCCGAACGAGGCGGTCTGACCCGTCGCAGAACTCACGCGCGCAGCGGCGCGTGAGCCGTTGATTGCGACGTCGCGTGCTGCGACCGCTCGCGCGTGCAGGCCGAGGATGACCGGCACGCGCGTCGTCCGCGGCTCGAAACCGACCCGTGAGTGCCGACGCGGTGCGGTGGCGGTGAGTCGGAGTTGCCGGACCGCGCGGGCCGCGCTACGCTCGTCGCCGCGGCGCCTGGCTCCCGCCGCCAACCGGACGGCACCGCCGCGCGTCGCCGAGGCGGCCGGCGCTCGCCGGGCCGGCGCTCGCGGGATCGAAGCTCGCAGCCGAGGGGGACAGTGGCGGAACCGGTGGCGGACCTGATCGTCGTCGGCGCGGGCATCGTGGGCGCGTCGGTGGCCTACCACGCCGCGGCCCGCGGCGGCGTCGTCACGCTCGTCGACCGCGGGCGGCCCGGCTCCGGGGTCACCGGCGACTCCTTCGCGTGGGTCGGCGGCGCGGGCGACACGCCGGGGCCCGCCGCGGCGCTCCGCGGCGCCTCGGCCGGCGACTACCGGCGGCTCGAGGCCGAGCTCGAGGAGGTGCGCGTCACCTGGTCGGGTTCGCTGTCCTGGGGCGACGACTGGCCGTCGCACCCCGCCGGTGTGGCCGGGGGGGCGGCACTCGGCCCGGCGCTCGGGCCCGGCACTGTGCTGGTGGACGCCGGGGCCGTCGCCGCGCTCGAGCCGAATCTGCGGGCGCCGCCACCCTGGGCGGTGCACGCGCCGGACGACGGCGCCGTTGATCCCGTCGCCGTCACCAACGCGCTCGTGCGCGGCGCGCGGGACCACGGCGCGACGGTCCGGCTCGCGACCGCCGTGCACGGGGTCCACGTCGCACGCGGGCGCGTCGCCGGCGTCGAGACGTCCGCCGGGGTGCTGCACGCCGGCACCGTCGTGCTCGCGACGGGTGTCGACATCGCGCGGCTGTGCGCACCGCTCGGGGTCACGGTGCCGGTCGCCCCGTCGCCCGCGGTGCTGGTCCGCTGCGCCGCCCCGGCCGGCCTGGTCCGCACCCTGGTGAGCACCCCCGCGGTCGAGGTGCGCCAGGGCGCCGGCGGCGTGCTGCTCGCCGCGGTGGATTACGAAGGCGAGTCGACGCCCGAGGCCCTCGCGCGGACCGCGCACCGCACCCTCGGCCGCATCGCCGCGACGTTCCGCAGGGCCGACGGCGTCCGGGTGCGCGGGGCTCGGGTCGGGCTGCGGCCGATGCCCGCTGACGGCGCCCCCGTCATCGGCCCCGCCCCCACCGTCCCCGGCCTGTACCTCGCCGTCATGCACGCGGGCGTAGCGCTCGCCCCGACCGTCGGACGGCTGATCGCCGCGGAACTGGTGGGCGGCCGGAGCGCCGACGCGCTCTGCGACTGCCGGCCGGCGCGCTTCAGCCCCGGTGAGTGGTGACGCGGCCCGCCCGGATGTGCCGCACAGTCTACGGCGTGCAATCTCAACAACCCTCAGACTCTGTTGGCGAATTGGCGCGGGGTTCGCGGCATGGGTAGGTCCCCCAGCCGCGAGGTGATGCGTGTCGATGCACCCCAGCCCGTTCCCGCCCGTTCCGGAAGCGACGGCCGCCGTCGCGCGCGCCGCGTTCCGCCGCCCACCGCTCGCGATACGCCTGCGTGACGAGTTCGGGGCGTTGTACCAGGACGCCGACTTCGCCGCACTCTTCCCCGTGCGTGGGCACCCAGCCCTGCCGCCGTGGCGCCTCGCGCTCGTGACGGTGCTGCAGTTCCTGGAGGGGCTCTCCGACCGGCAGGCGGCCGACGCCGTGCGCGCCCGGATCGACTGGAAGTACGCGCTCGGGCTGGAGCTGTCGGACGCCGGCTTCGACTACTCGGTACTCAGCGAGTTCCGCTCTCGCCTCGTCGCCGGCGGCCGGGAGCAGGTCCTGCTCGACCGGCTGCTGGAGCACGCCGCGTCGCGCGGGCTGGTGAAGGCGCGCATGCGCCAACGCACCGACAGCACCCACGTCCTCGCGGCAGTGCGCGTGCTCAACCGCATCGAGCTCGTGGGCGAGACGTTGCGCGCCGCACTCAACGCGCTCGCCGCGGCCGCGCCCGAGTGGTTGCGGGCCGTGGCCCTGCCCGAGTGGCACCAGCGGTACGACCACCGCGTCGAGGAGAGCCGGCTGCCGCCGAGTGACGCCGCGCGCGAGCGCTACCTTCGCGCGGCCGGTGCGGACGGCGCTGCGCTGCTCGCGGCGGTGGACGACCCGGACGCGCCGCCCCACATCCGCGACCTGCCCGCCGTGGCGGTACTGCGCCGCGTCTGGGCCCGGCACTACGCGCGCGACCCGGGCGGCGCCGAGGCGTCCGGCGCCGAGGGCGACGATGAGGATGCGGGTCCCGTGCGCCTGCGCACCAAGGGCGAGTTGGCGCGGGCCCCGCGCGGCGCCGAGTCGCCCTACGACGCCGACGCGGGCTACCAGAACAAGCGCAGCGTGGCATGGGTCGGCTACGCGGTGCATCTGAGCGAGACGTGCGCGCCCGGCGTCCCGCGCCTCGTCACGCACGTGGACACGACGCCCGCGGGGCGGGTCGAGGCGACCCGGATCGAGGCGATCCACGCGGCCCTCGCCGCCAAGG
>DASWUT010000889.1:0-8664 GCA_036401455.1 Gemmatirosa sp.
GGCCGGAGCGACGAAGCAGGACGCGGCGACGAGCAGCGCGCGACGAACGGGCATGGATGACGGGGGTGACGGAAAGGTGGCGCTCCCGGACCGCGGCAGACGCGAGACCCGGACCGGAGGGACCCGAATACGACAGTGCGGCGGCGCACAACGTTGCGCCGCCGCACTGAGGGGGCCGCGTGAGGAATACGCGCCGACCCTCGAGTTTGTTCGCCAAACGGGCAAACCCGGACGTGACCGTTACGGTTCGGCCACGGCCGGGCGGTTATCGCTCGTCCGCCGACGGTCCGTACATCCCGGGCACCGGCACGCCGAGCAGCCGGTAGTAGACCGTGAGCTGCCCACGGTGGTGGGCGGCGTGGCTGACGAGATGCTGCCGGAGCACCTTGCCGCGCCGGTCGTCGATGAAGACCATCTCGCCCATCCGCAGCTTCCAGCGGTCGCCCAGACGCCCGTGCTCGGCGTTCGCCACGGCCTCGCGCGCGGCGGCGGACGAGCGGTCGAACATGGCGAGCAGCTCTGCCGCCGTGCGCCCCACCTCCGGCTTGGATGGCGTCGCGGCCATGTCGTGCTCGTCCGAGTTCAACATGAGCGCCGCGAATTGCGGCAGCGTCGCGACGTGCGAGGCGAGCACGGCGAGCGACATCGACTTCTCGTGGGGTTTGAAGTCCGCGTGCTCGGCCGGAAAGCGCTCGAGCAGCCGGCGCGTCGCGGCGAACTCGGCGTCGAGGTCGTCGAAGTGGCGGTCGAGGACGGTGTCGGCCCCCGCCGGGGTGGAATCCATCGTCGTCATCGGAGTGCGTGATCCAGGGTTGAAGAAGAACGCTCAGCCCGGCGGCGCGACGCCCACGAACCGCGCGGCCACGGGCAGCGCGGGGTCGGGGAGCACGGGCGCGCCGTCGAGCGGTTCGTGCTGGGGCATCCAACGTACTACGCGCGCGGTCGTGTGCACCTCCACCCCGCCGGCAGATCCTCGGCCCGCAGGCGGCTTGTCCGACCGATGGCAGTCACCCCCGCGAAACCGGGCGTCCACCTTCGCCGCGCGTCAGCACTCCCCCCGTCCGCTGCGTAGCAAGCGCGTAGCAGTGCCGTCGCACGACCGTCGCACGACCGTCGCACCACCGCTCCCGCACCCCACCCGCGCGTGACTCTCCACCGCCGCGACTTTCTCAAAGGTTCTGCCGCCGCCGTGGCCGGCGTCGCGATCGCCGGCCGCGCCGGCGCGATGCTGCCCGGCGTCTCACCGCTGGGTCCGCCCGACCCTTTCGCCACTGCCGGCTACGTCCCGCTCAACGGCGCGACGCCTGGCGACCCGGGCACGCGCGACCTCCTCATGCGCGCCCTCGACGCGGCCAAAGGCGCCGGAGCCAGCTACGCCGACGCGCGCATCGGGCAGAACCGGTCACAGGCCGTGTTCACCCGCGAGCGCCGCGTGCAGGCCCTCGCCGATACCGAGACACAGGGCATCGGCGTGCGCGCCCTCGTCGACGGTGCGTGGGGGTTCGCGGCCACCCGCAACCTCACCCCCGACGGCGTCGCCGCCGTCGCGCGCCAGGCCGTCGCGCAGGCACGCGCCAACCGCGCCGCGCAGCTCCGCCCGATCACCCTCGCGCCCGTCACACCCACGCCCGCGGGCGAGTGGCGGAGCCCGATCGAGGTCGACCCGTTCACCGTGCCGGTGGCCGACAAGGTCGCCCTGCTGCTCGCCGCCAACGACGCCGCGCTCAAGGGCGGCGCCCGCTTCGTCAACTCGGGGATGACCTTCCTTCGCGAGGAGAAGAGCTTCGCCTCGACCGACGGCACCTACACCGTCCAGACGCTCTACCGCACCTCACCGGTCGTCACGGTCACCGCGGTGTCGAGCGACTTCCGCGACTTCCAGTCGCGCCAGAGCGCCGAGATCGCGCCGCGCGGGCTCGGCTACGAGCACGTCACCCGCTCGGACCTCGTCGCGCAGGCTGGGCGGTACGCGGCCGAGGCGCAGGAAAAGCTGAAGGCGAAGCCCGTCGAGGTGGGGCGCTACGACCTCGTGCTGCACCCGTCCAACCTCTGGCTCACCGTCCACGAGAGCGTCGCGCACCCGACGGAGCTCGACCGCGTGCTCGGCTTCGAGGCCAACTACGCAGGGACGAGCTTCGTCACGCCGCCACGCAACGTGCTCGGCAAGCTCAAGTACGGGTCGCCGCTGATGAACATCCAGGCAGACCGGACGCAGCCGGGCTCGCTCGCCGCCTGCGGCTGGGACGACGAGGGCGTCAAACCCGAGACGTACATGCTCATCAAGGACGGCGTCGTGGTCGACTACCAGACCACGCGCGAGCAGGCGCCCTACCTCGACTGGTGGTACCAGCAGCAGGGCAGGCCCGTGCGCAGCCACGGCAACTCGTACTCGCAGAGCTGGCAGGACGTGCAGTTCCAGCGCATGCCCAACGTGAGTCTGCTGCCCGGGGCGAAGGACCAGACGTACGAGGACCTCATCGCCGCGACCGACCGCGGCATCGCGATCGTCGGCGACGGCTCGTTCTCGATCGACCAGCAGCGTTACAACGGCCAGTTCTCGGGGCAGCTCTTCTACGAGATCCGCGGCGGCAAGATCACCGGCATGCTGAAGGACGTCGCCTACCAGTTCCGCACGCCCGAGTTCTGGGGCGGGATGGACATGATCGGCGGCCAGCGCTCGTACTACCTCGGCGGCGCCAACAACGACGGCAAGGGGCAGCCGAGCCAGAGCAACGCGGTGAGCCACGGCTGCGTGCCGGCGCGGTTCCGCAACGTCAACGTCATCAACACCGGCCGCACGGCATGACCGCACAAATCCTGAGCAGGAGCGAGTGCGAGGCGCTCGCGAAGAAGGTCCTCGGCTTCGCCACCGCCGACCAGACGCGGGTGAGCATCGTGAGCGGCACGCGCGGCAACACGCGCTTCGCCGTCAACCAGGTGTCGACCTCGGGCGACGACGACGACGTCGTCGTCGCGGTGCGCAGCACGTTCGGCGCGCGGTCCGCGAGCGCGGTGACCAACGGCCTCGGCGACGACGCGCTGCGCGGTGTGGTGCAGCGGGCCGAAGCGCTCGCGCGGCTCGCGCCCGAGGACCCCGAGCAGGTGCCCGAGCTCGGGCCGCAGCAGTATCGGGACGCGCCCGGCTACGTCGAGGCGACCGCCGCGCTCGACGCGACGGCGCGTGCGGCCGCGGTGCGCGCGGTCACCGAGCCCGCGCGCGCGGCGGGGCTCGTCGCGACGGGCTACCTCGAGCACACCACCGATGCCACGGCGGTGGCGACCAGCCGCGGCCTGTTTGCCTACACCCGGCAGACGCGCGCGGCGATGACGACCACCGTGCGCACCGCCGACGGCACGGGCTCGGGATGGGCGGGCGCCTCGGACAACGACGTCGCGCGCGTCGACGCCGCGGCGTTAGGCGCCCGCGCGATCGACAAGGCGCGGCGCTCGGCCAGCCCGGTCGCCGTCGAGCCCGGACGGTACACCGTGGTGCTCGAGCCCACGGCGGTCGGCAACCTCGTGCAGCTCATGGCCTTCGCCCTCAACGCCCGCGCGGCCGACGAGGGGCGCTCGTTCTTTTCGAAGCCGGGCGGCGGCACGAAGATCGGCCAGAAGGTCGTCGACGAGCGCGTCACGCTCGTCACCGACCCGTTCGACCCCGAGGCGCCGGCCGCGCCGTTCACGACTGACGGCATGCCGCTGAGCCGCACGACGTGGATCGAGAACGGCGTCGTGAAGGATCTCGCCTACGATCGCTACTGGGCGGGCCGGCAGGGGCGCCAGGCGAACACGGGGGGTGGCGGTGGGTTCTTTGGCGGCCCGGGCTCGCTCCGCATGTCGGGCGGCACGGCGTCGATCGACGAGCTCATCGCGTCGACCGACCGCGGGCTGCTCGTCACCCGGCTCTGGTACATCCGCCCCGTCGACCCGCGCACGATCCTCTACACCGGCCTCACGCGCGATGGCACGTTCCTCATCGAGGGTGGCAAGATCACGCGCGCCGTCAAGAACCTGCGGTGGAACGACTCGCCGGTGTTCCTGCTCAACAACCTCGAGGCGTTGGGCCGTCCGGTGCGGGTGAGCGCGAGCGAGGACGGCAGCCCCCGAGGATCGGTCGTGATGCCGCCGCTCAAGGCGCACGACTTCAGCTTCACGAGCCTCAGCGACGCGGTGTGACCGCGGCCGCGGGCGGCGGGGGGCCGGCGGTATCCAGCGCCCCCCGCACCGCCTCGAGCAGCTGCGCCGTCGTGAACGGCTTGTCGAGCGTGCTCACCGGCGGCCCCTCCACCGCTTCGCCGGCCACCGCTTCCTCGACGTAGCCCGACATCACGACCGCCGGCAGCGTGGGGCACCGCTCGCGCAGGCGTTTCAGCAGCTCGGACCCGTCCAGCTCGGGCATCCGCTGGTCGGTGAGCAGCACGTCGACCGCTCCGCCCCGCTCCTCCCAGAGGAGCAGGGCGTCGGCGCCGTGCCGCGCCTCGACCACCTGGTAGCCGTGCCGCTCGAGCACGCGGCGCGCCGTGCGGCGCACCGCGGTCTCGTCCTCAACGAGGAGCACCGTCTCGCCACCCGACCGCCTGGCCGCCGCGCCCGTGCGCGCGGCGTCTGCGTCCGGCGCGACGTCGCCCGCACTCGGGAGGAGCAGGGAGAACGTCGTGCCGTGCCCGGGCGCACTCTCGACCGAGATCGTCCCGCCGCTCTGCGCCGCGATGCCGAACGCGGTCGACAGCCCGAGCCCCGTGCCCCGCCCCGGCTCCTTGGTCGTGAAGAACGGCTCGAACACGCGCGCGCGCGTTGCCGCGTCCATGCCGATCCCGTCGTCGCGCACGAGCAGCCGCACGTAGACCGTCGAGCCGGGCGTCTGCCGGTACGTGTCGACTGCGACCTGCACGACCCCGTGCGGGCGATCCGCGACCGCTTCGACGGCGTCGCGCGCGTTCACGACGAGATTCATCAGCACCTGTTCCAGCTGCCCGGGGTCGGCGTGCACCACGTGCGGCGTGTCGGGCAGGACGAGGTCGAGCGCCACCGAGTCCGGGAGCAGGCGCCGCACCAGCGGCTCCGCGCCGCGCACGACCTCGACGACGTCGAGCAGGCGCGGCCGCAGCACCTGTCGCCGGCTGAAGGCGAGCAGTTGCCGGGTGAGCTGCGCGCCGCGCCGCGCGGCGCGCCCGATCTCGTCGAGGTCCGCGGCGAGCACCGAGCCCGGCGGGGCGACGTTGCGCGACAGTTCGGTGCTCGCGAGGATGACCGAGAGCAGGTTGTTGAAGTCGTGCGCCACCCCGCCCGCGAGTTGCCCCACGGCCTCCATCTTCTGCGCCTGCCGCAGCTGCGCCTCCAGCTCGCGCTGCTGCGACACGTCGGCCAGCGCTCCGATCAGCCGCAGCGGACGCCCATCCGGGTCTCGCGTGATGTGCGCGCGGTCCATCACGTTGGCCCACGTGCCGTCACCGCGGAGAAAGCGGTACTCGGCCGCGAACGTGTCCCCTTCCCCCGCGAGTACCGCGTCGAGCAGCGCGCGCACCCGGGCGTCGTCATCGGGGTGGAGGCGCGCGTTCCACGACGAGAAGCTGCTCACCGCGTCGGACGGTTTGCGGAACGTCGCGCCCATGCCGTCGCTCGTCCACACCGCCCCGGTCGCGATGTCGCACTCGTAGATCACGTCGCGCGTCGCGCGCGCGGCCAGGCGGAACCGCTCCTCACTCGCCCGCAGCGCTTCTTCGGCGGCCACCTGCTCGGTCACGTCCTGCACCGTGCCGGACGCGTACACCGGGCGCCCCGCGTCGTCGTAGCGCCACTCGGTCTGGCTGACGATCACGCGCGGCGTGCCGTCGGGGCGCACGCAGTGCCACCGCGCGCTGCTACTCGGCGGGTGCTCGGTCCCAACTGCGCGATATCGCGCGTCGAAGAGGGCGCGGTCCTCGGGCACGAGCAGCGAGTAGAACGCCTCGACCGCGTTTGCGCCGAGCGCGCAGACATCGTCCGGCGCGACGCCGAACAATCGGTAGACCTCGTCGCTCACCCACGTCTCGCCCGTGACCATGTCCCACGTCCAGCTTCCGAGCTGGCCGATCCGCTGCGCCTCGGCGAGCAGCGCGCGCTCGCGCTCGAGCGCCGCACGCGCGGCCTCGCGCTCGGTGACGTCGGTGTGCGTGCCCACCCACTCGGTGATCGCCCCGGCGGCGTCGCGCACCGGCACGGCGCGCACGATCATCGACCGCCAGCTGCCGTCGGCGGCCCGCACGCGGTACGGATGTTCGTACGGCCGGCCGGCCGCATACCCGGCCGCCCACGCCGCGGCGAGCGGCGCGCGATCGTCGGGGTGCACGGGGATGAACCAGTCCGCCGTATCGCTCTCCGGGCTGACGCGCACACCGGTGAACGCGCTCCACGCCTCGTAGCCCTCGATGTCGCGGCCGTCCAGCGTCGTGCGCCAGACGATCTGCGCCGACGCCTCGGCCAGCGAGCGGTAGCGCGCCTCGCTCGCGCGCAGCGCTTCCTCCGCCGCGAGCACGTCCTCGACGTCGCTCGACACACCGACCCACTCGGCCACCCGCCCGTCCTCGCCGAGGATCGGCACACCGCGCGTGCGGAAGCGGTGATACCGCCCGTTGGTGAGGCGCAGGCGGTAGACGGACGTGTAGGGCCGTCGCTCGCGCAGCGCGCTCCGCCACTCGTTCCGCATGCGCGCCAGGTCGTCCGGGTGCACGACCTCGATCCAGCCGTAGCCGTCGTCGGCGTCGCGCGGGACGCCGAAGAGCGTCGACCATCGGCCGAGGTCGAGGGCCCGCCCGCGCGCGTCGGTCCGCCAGACGACGTCGGCGGTCGCCTCCGCGAGCGAACGGGAACGCGCCGCGTCGAGGGCGTGGTCGCGGGCCGCGTCATCGGAGGGCGCCATGCGCCATAGACTGTGCGACGGCCCCGCCGCGCGCCAGAGGTGTGCGCCCGTTGGCGTACGATCACGCCTCGCCGCTACCCTCGAGCGCCAGCACCGCGTACGTCGCGAGCCAGTGCTCGCCCATGTAGTCGCCGGCGACGTGGGGCAGGCCGGCCGCGAGATGGCGGCCCGCGGCGTCGCGCGCGGCGACCACGACCGCACGGGCGTCCGGCGTCGCGCTCGCGGACGGTCCCGTGGCGAGCGTGCCAGCGGACGTGCCAGCGGACGTTCCAGCGAGCGTGCCGGCGAGCGCGCGCCAGCACCACGCCCGGCTCAGGTTCACCCCGTCCAGGTGGGCGATCTTGCCGTCGGTCCGATCGCTCACCACGGCGGGGATGAAGAGCGTGGCCGGCTCGCCCCGGTCCAGCCGCGGCAGGAAGCGCGCGAACCATGCCGCGAACTCGGCCGGTGGGAGCGCGCGCCGCATGCACTCGGCCTCGACCAGCGCGGGCGAGAGGAAGTCATCGCCGCCGGGCTCCCACGCCTGGCAGTCGCGGTCCGCGGCGTACCAGCGGCGCGCGCGGTCGCGGAGGAGCGCGCCTAACGCATCGTCGCCGGCCGCGTCCGCGTACTCCAGCGCGAGCGCGACGGCGAACGCGGTGTTGAAGTGCGTCCCCGCGCGCACAGGATAGTCCGCCCTTGGTAGGAACGCTCGGAGGCGCGCGGCGAACGCGTCGGCCAGCGGGGCGAGCGCCGCCGCCCACCGCCGTCCGTCGAGCGTCGCGTGCCGCCCCAACTCGGCCGCGAGCGCGAGCAGCCACGCCCACCCGTATGGCCGCTCGAAACCGCGTGCGGCCGGGCGCGCGAGGTAGACGACCTCGCCCGCGACGCGCTCGGGCGTGAGGTGCGCGTCGAACAATCCACGGATCGCGCCCGCTTCGGGGAGCGCCGGGACGCGCCGCAGCACCCGCGCCAGCAGCCAGTACCCGTGCACGCACGAGTGCCAGTCGAAGCTGCCGTAAAACACCGGGTGCAGCGCACGCGGCCCGCGCGCGTCTTCGGGCCCGGCGAGCACGTGATCGAGCTTGTTGGGGTACTCGCGCGTGACGTGGCCGAGGGCGAGGGCGGCGAAGCGCGACGCGAGTGCGGGGGTGAGCGTCGGCAGCCCGTCGGCGCCGATGGGCGTGTCGGGCGCCGCGTCAGCGGTGGGGGATGCAGGCATAGAGGAGCGCGGTGTTGACGGCGAGCAGCGCGAGCGCGGTCGGTGCCTGCGCACGGATCACGGCCCAGTCACCGCGCAGATCGAGGAGGGCGACGGGGACGAGGTTGAAGTTGGCCGCCATCGGCGTGCAGAGCGTACCGCAGAACCCCGACAACATGCCCAACGCGGACACCGCCGCCGGGTCGGCCCCGAAGCGCCCGACGAGCACCGGCAGTCCGACGGCGAGCAGCATCACGGGGAACGCCGCGAACGCGTTGCCGAGCACCGCCGTGAACAGCGCCATCCCGAGCGTGTAGGCCAGAACCGAGGCGAGCGGTACGCCGAGCGGTACGATGCGGCCGACGACCCCGGCGACCGCGCGCCCCACCCCCGCCGCGGCGAACACGGCGCCGAGCGCGGCGAGCGCTTGTGGCAGCACGGCCGGCCAGCCGACGGCGTCCATCAGGCGGCGGGTCTCGCGCGCGGGCGCGCCCGCGTCCGGGCGCAGCAGCGCGAGCGCTGCCCCGAGCCCGACCAGCGCGCCCGTGCCTAACGCGACGAGGGTCACCTGCTTGGGATCGACGAG
>DASWUT010000890.1:0-1651 GCA_036401455.1 Gemmatirosa sp.
GACCCGAACGCGGCGCGCGCGCTCATCGCGAGCGCCGAGCGGCTGCTCGAGGGCGAGTGGCGCGTGTTCGGCGTCCAGTGCTCGCAGCTCGGGCCCGACCCGGACTGGTTCACCGACCCGCGCACGGGGCGCCGCGCGCCGGAGCGCACCTACTGCTTTCACATCGACCACCGCGCGGAGCAGACGGTCGGCAACATCAAGTACGTGTGGGAGCTGTCGCGCCATCACCACCTGACGGTGCTCGCGTCCGCGTACTACCTCACGCGCGACGAGCGGTACGCGCGCCGCGTCGCGGAGCACCTGACCTCCTGGTGGCGGGAGAACCCGTTCCTCTCGGGCGTGCACTGGACGAGCGGCATCGAGGTCGCGATCCGGCTCATCGCCTGGGTGTGGGTGCGCCGCCTGCTCGACGGCTGGCCCGGCGCGGCGGGGCTGTTCGAGGAGAATCCGCTCGCCCTGCGGCAGTTGCACGATCACCAACGCTACGTCGCGACGCTGCACAGCCACGGCTCCTCGGCCAACAACCATCTGGTCGCCGAGGCCGCGGGCCTGTTTGCCGCGGCGTGTGCGGTTCCCTGGTTCGAGGAGTCGGCCGCGTGGCGCACGCGCGCCGCGGGCATTCTCCGCCGCGAGATCGCGCGGCAGACGTTCGAGTGCGGCCTCAACCGCGAGATGGCGACCGACTACCACGGCTTCGTGCTCGAGCTCGCGCTCGCCGCGGCGCTCGAGGGAGAGGCCGCGGGCGTGTCGCTCGGCGCCGAGACGTGGGCGCGGCTCCGCCGAATGACCGACGCGGTCGCGAGCATGGTCGACGTCGCGATGCGCGCGCCGCGCCAGGGAGACAGCGACGACGCGAGCGGGCTGCTGCTCGGTGATCCGGCGTACGACCGCTGGGGCGCGCTGCTCGGGACGGGCGCCGTGCTGTTCGGGGCGCTCGATTGGTGGCCGCGCCGCGAGGGCGCCGACGTGCGCACGACGCTGTGGACCGCGTTGGCGACGGCACCGCGCGACCTGCCGGGCGGGCGCCCGGCGCTGCGCCGGTCGTTGTTCGAGGACGCCGGGATGGTGATCCTGCGCGACCGCGGCCTCACGGACGACGAGATCTGGTGTCGCTGCGATCACGGGCCGCTCGGGTTCCTTTCGCTCGCGGCCCACGGTCACGCCGCCGCGCTCTCGATCGAGGTCCGCTACGGCGGTGTCGACGTGCTCGCGGACCCAGGCACGTACTGCTACCACGGCGAGCCGCGCTGGCGTGCCTACTTCCGTTCGACGCTCGGGCACAACACGCTGGAAGTCGACGGCGAAAATCAGTCCGTCGACGGCGGCGCGTTCATGTGGCTGCGGCACGCGCGGGCGCGACTGCTCGCGGCAGAGGGGCTCGACGCGGGACACGTCGCGTCGTGGGAGGCGGAGCACGATGGTTACGCGCGACTCGACGCGCCCGCGATCCACCGCCGCACCGTGGCGCTCGATCGCGAGCGCCGCACGCTCGGCATCGTCGACGCGCTCCAGAGTGCCGGCGCGCACGACTGCCGGCTCGCCTTCCACCTCGGCGACACGGTCGACTGCACGTTGGTCGGGAGCGAGGCCGAGCTCCGGTGGCCGGCGCGCGACGGCACCACGCGCTCCGCGCGGCTCACGCTCCCGGCCG
>DASWUT010000891.1:0-2037 GCA_036401455.1 Gemmatirosa sp.
GTTGAATTAGGCCGTGGAAGGACAGGACTGGTGGTGGATGATGTACGAAGGCGGCGGGGCCGCACGGTCAGCCCGAGGCAACAAAAAACAGTGTTGTAGAACACCGCAAAACGGTTCAGTGGGCGACGCGAGCCGGACCGCACCTGAAGTATCCCGAACCCGTCCCAAAACTCGCCTTCTCTCGCACCGCCACCTGTCCGATCGGGAGGGACTCTGTTGGCGAAATCGTTCGTTAGGCGGCGAGGCGGGCGAAGCGCGACACGCGGGTCGGGCCGAGCGGCCGTCCGGCGAGCCACGCGTCGAGGCGGGCGAGGTTGAGCGCGGTCGCCGTGGCGACCGCCTGGACGTGCGTCTTGGCGAGCCCGCGGTAGCGCGCCCGGCGCAGGCCGCCGGCGCGCACCGCTTGCGAGACGGTCCCCTCGATGCCGGCCCGCGCCGCGTAGGCCGCGCGGCCCTCGGGCGAGGCGAAGCGCGCCCGCGCCGCCGCGAGCGCGGCGTGGTCGGCGCGCGAGGGTAGCAAGAGCTGCCGGCCCGTGCGGGGCGAGCGCACGCAGCGCGCCTGGAGCGGGCACGCCTGGCACGTGCGCTTCGCGAAGCCGACCCGGACGAACGGGTCGCGCGGCGGCGTCCCGCGGCCGTGGCGGCCGTGCCCCGGGTCGTCGTACGCGCGCCAGCGCGTGCTCTCGTGCCCGGCCGGACAGGTCACGCGCTCCCGCTCCCAGTCGATCCGGAAGGCGTCGGCGGTCAGGCCGCCCTCGCGCCGCTGCCAGGCGCTGCCCGGTTTGGTCGGGCCGAAGAGCGTGACGCCGTAGGCCTCGGCGCTCCTCGCCAGGTGCGCCGCGCTGATGTAGGCGCCGTCGGCGAGGTGCTCGGCCGGCAGCAGGTCCTTGGCCGCGAGGGCCGCGTGGATCGCCTCGACCCGGGTCGCCTCGGCCCGCCCCGCGGGCGTCGTGTCCACGTGCGTGACCAGGCGCGGGGCGCCGGGCGCGCACGTCTCGCTCAGGTGGACCGAGTAGCCGACCCATGCCACGCTGCGCTTGTTGTGGTAGCCCGCGTCGGCGTCGTAGGGCGACTCGGCGCCGCGCGGGGCGCGCGCCAACTCGCCCTTTGTGCGCAGGCGTACGGCACCCGCGTCCTCGTCGTCGCCTTCGGCGCCGGACGCCTCGGCGCCGCCCGGGTTGCGCGCGTAGTGCCGGGCCCAGACGCGCCGCAGCACGTCGACGGCGGGCAGCTCGCGCAGCCCGCGCGGCGCGTCTGGGGCGTCCACCGCCGCGAGCAGGGCGGCGCCGTCCGCACCCGCCGCGCGGAGGTAACGCTCGCGCGCGGCGTCACTCGGCGGCAGCCGGCTCTCCTCGACTCGGTGGTCGTATCGCTGGTGCCACTCGGGCGGGGCCACGGCCCGCAGCCAGTCCGGCGCCGCTGCGGCCAGCGCGTTGAGCGCGGCGCGCAGCGTCTCGCCCACGAGCTCGATGCGGTTAAGCACGCGCACCGCCGCGAGGACGTGGGTGCTGTCGGTGCGTTGGCGCATGCGCGCCTTCACCAGCCCGCGCGCGGCCGCGTGCGCCAGCAGGCGGTCAAGGAGCATCTGCTCGACACCGCCGGCCACGAGGCGCGCTCGGAATTCGCTCAGGACCGAGTAGTCGAAGCCCGCGTCCGACAGCTCCAGCCCGAGCGCGTACTTCCAGTCGATGCGCGCGCGCACGGCGTCGGCCGCCTGCCGGTCGGAGAGCCCCTCCAGGAACTGCAGTACGGTCGCGAGGGCGAGGCGCCACGGCGGCAGGGCCGGTTGCCCCCGCACGGGGAAGAGGGCGGCGAAGTCGGCGTCCTCGTACAGCGCCCCGAACGCGTCGCGGAGCCGTACGGGGAGCGGCAGGCGGCGGAACGCGGCACGGGCGACGGCGGCCGTCGCCTCCGGGACGGGCGGGAACGGGCTGGGCTGCATCGACACGCATCACCTCGCGGCTGGGGGGACCTACCCGCGCCGCGAACCCCGCGCCAATTCGCCAACAGAGTCCCCAGGGTTGAGAGCTGCCGAAC
>DASWUT010000892.1:0-5797 GCA_036401455.1 Gemmatirosa sp.
GACGACGTCGCCGTGACTGTCCTGAAACGAACGCGGGTACACCTGGTAGATCACGCCCTCGCGCCACCACCGGTCGGCCACCCCGGCGACCTGCGCGCGCGCGGGGAGCCACGGGCACGACGCGAGCGCGGCGAGAAACACCGCGCGCACGCGACGCGCGGTGCGCTGCCGTACGGCAGACGAAGGACGGAGCATGAGCGGTGATGGGCGGTGAGGCGGGCGTGTGGTGGGCCGAGCGCGACGCGCGAACGCTAGCCGCGGAGTACGCAGTGCGTCGGCTTCGGGGGAATCGGTGCACGAACCTCGGCCGGCGCAGGAACCGCGCGCGTCGTCCGTGCATTCGCGACCCGGACCCCGGCGTCGCCACGCCGGCGCACCGTGGGGTTCCTCGTCCACTCGAACAAACGGCACAGGCTATGGCAGACATCTTCGGAATGAGCGGCGGCGGGATGGCCGGCGTGAGTTCGATCGTTCAATCGGTCACTCAGGCGCTCACGACGCTCGACCCCAAGCAGGGCGCGGGCGCGATCGAGCAGGTGCTCGGCGCGATCAAGGGCATGCCCGGCACCGAGCAGATCACGGGCACGCTCACGTCGCTCCACCAGCAGCTGACCGGCGGCGCGCCTGGCGGCACGAGCATCGGCGGCCTCCTTTCCCAGCTCTCCACGCAGACCCGCACGATCGCCGGCGGCGCGGGCCCGATCGGGGCCGGGCTCAACCAGCTCGCCGACCGACTCGGGGCGGTGTCGACGCAGGTCGGCGCAGCCTAACGAACGTCCTGACGCGAGCCCGTGGCGGCGGCGATCGCCGCCACCACGGCGTTCGTCGCCTCCAACGGGAGCAGGTGCCCGGCGTCGGGCACGGTCACCGCGCTTCCGCCGAGCGCCGCCGCCACCGCGCCCGCGACCGCGGGCGTGATCCCCCGATCCTTCTCCCCCGCCAGCACGGTCACGGGGACGGCGACGTTCGGCGCCCGAGCCGCCAGGTCCTCGCGGCTGCCAGCGTCCAACCACGCGTGCCACGCGTCCGCGCTGGCGCGCAACTCGTCGTCGAGCGTGCGTTCGCGCACGGCGCCGGTGAGCGGGTGCGCCACGATGCCGTCGATCGTCACGGCGGCCGGCGCGCGGTCGCCGTACGCGGCGCGGAGCCGCGCGCGATCCGCATCGGACATCGGCTCCGGCCACGGTGGCGACGGCGCGACGAGCACGAGCGACGCGAGCCCCAGCGGCCGCCGCGCCGCGACCGCGAACGCGATCTTGCCGCCCATCGAGTGCCCGACCAGCGTCCAGCGCGCGCCGGCCTCGCGCGCCGCGAGCGCGACGATGTCGTCGGCGTAGGCGTCGACGGTGAACGGGCCGGCGGCGTCCATCGCGTCGCCAAAGCCCCGCAGGTCGGGCGCGATCGTCCGCACACCGCGTGCATCGAGCGCTGCGCGCGCCTCCGTCCACGTACGCGACGTGCCGCCAAAGAAGTGGAGGAGCAGCGCCGTCGCGGGCGTCGCGCCGGGCAGCCCGTCGGATGTCGCGTCGTTAGGCATTGGTCCTCTCCGCGCGCGCCCCGCGCAGTGCCGCCGGTCGGCGCACGACCCATACGCCGAGTGCGACGGCGGCGAAGCCCGCTCCCGCGGCGCTCACCCCTGCCCACCCGCCGTGCACCCACGCCGCGGCGCCCACCGCCGAGCCGAGCGCGCCGCCGATGAAGTAGGCCACCATGTAGACTGCGTTGATCCGCCCGCGCGCCGCGTCGTCGAGCGCGAAGATGCGTGCCTGGTTGCTGACGTGCGCCGCCTGCACCCCGAGGTCGAGGAAGATCACGCCGACCGCGATGCCGACGAGCGAGCCGCCGAGCAGGCCGAGCGCGATCCAGGCCGCGACCGTCGCGGCGAGTCCGATGCCGATCGACTGGCGCGGATCGCCGCGGTCGTTGCGCCGCCCGACGAGCGACGCCGCGAGCGCGCCGACCACGCCGACCAGCCCGAACGCGCCCGCCGCGCCGCTTCCGAAGTGGCCGGGCAACGCGGCGAGGTGGAAGGGCAGCGTCGTCCAGAACACCGAGAAGCTCGCGAACGCGAGCGCTCCGAACAGCGCCGACTCGCGCAGCGCCGACCACTCGCGCGCGACCGCGGGCAGCGACGCGAGAAGGGCGCGGTAGGACAGCGCCGACGCCGCGCGACTTTCCGGCAGGCGTACGCGGAGCACGCCCGCGAGCACGACCATCACCGCCGCGGCGGCCCAGAACACCGGACGCCAGCCGAAGCGCTCCCCCGCCGCGCCGCTCACGACGCGCCCCATCAGGATGCCGATGAGCAGCCCGCTCAGCACCGTCCCGACGACGCGCCCGCGCTCGTCCGGCGGCGCGAGGTCGGCGGCGATCGGCATGATCACCTGCGGCGCGACCGAGAGGATCCCGATCGCGAGGCTGGCCGCCGCGAGCACCGCCGCGCCTGGCGCGAGCGCGGCGCCCACGAGCGCGACCGCGGCGCCGAGCACGAGCACGACGAGCAGCCGGCGGCGTTCGGCGATGTCGGCCAGCGGCACGACGGCAAACAGGCCGAGCGCGTAGCCCACCTGCGTGAGCGTGGCCACGGGCGCGATCGCCGTCTCCGAGACGCCGAACTCGTGCGCCATGCTCGCCAGCAGCGGCTGGTTGTAGTACAGGTTGGCGACGACGAGCCCGCCGGCGACGGCCAATAGCAGCACGGGCACCCGCGCCGGTGGTGGCGCGGGTGCCCGTGCAGCGTCCACCACCGGCGCCGGGGTTACGCCAGCGTCAGCGCCCCCTCGAAGTCCAGCATCGGCTCCATCACCGGCGCCGAGCCCGCCGTGATCGACGACGCGAGCGCCTGCACCTGCGGCAACAGCTTCGTCATGTAGAAGCGCGCCGTCTTGACCTTCGCGTCGTAGAAACCCGCGTCCCCGTTGGACGTCGGCAACTTCTCGAGCGCGACCCGCGCCATCCTGAGCCACATCCACCCCGTCGCGACGGTGCCCATCATCCGGAGGAAGTCGGCCGCGGCGGCGCCCGCCTCGTCCGGGTTCTTCATCGCGGCTTGCATGACGTGCGCCGTCGTTTCCTGCAGTGTGCGGAGCGCCCCGCCGAGCGACTTGGCGAGGTCGGCGACGCGGGCGTCGCCGGCCGCCGACTTCACGTCGTCCTGCGCGAGCTTCAGCCAGCGGCGCAGCATCCGGCCACCGCCCTCCGGGACCTTGCGGCCGATGAGGTCCATGGCCTGCACACCGTTGGTCCCCTCGTAGATCTGTGCGATGCGCGCGTCGCGAACGAACTGCTCCATCCCCCACTCGCGCACATAGCCGTGGCCGCCGTATACCTGCAGCCCGAGGTTGGTCACCTCGAAGCCGGTGTCGGTGAGGAACGCCTTGATGATCGGCGTCATCAGCGCGACGAGATCGCCGGCCTCCTGCTTCTTTTCGGCGTCGGGGTGCTTCTCCTCGACGTCGATCATCTTGCCGACCCAGTACGCGAGCGCGCGCTCGCCCTCGACGTACGCCTTCATCGTCAGCAGCATGCGCCGCACGTCGGGGTGCACGACGATCGGGTCGGCCTCGCCGGTCGGGTTCTTCGCGCCGGTGAGCGCGCGTCCCTGCACGCGGTCCTTCGCGTACGCCAGCGCGTTCTGGTAGCTCACCTCGGCGAGCCCGAGGCCCTGCATCCCGACGCCTAACCGCGCACCGTTCATCATCGTGAACATCGCGCGCATTCCCTTGTTCACCTCACCGACGAGCCAGCCGCGTGCCTCGTCGAAGTTGATCACGCAGGTCGCGTTCGCCTTGATCCCCATCTTGTGCTCGATGGAGCTGCACGAGACGTTGTTGAAGCTACCGGGCGTTCCGTCCTCGTTAGGCACGAACTTGGGAACGAGGAACATCGAGATGCCGCGCGTGCCGGCCGGCGCGTCGGGCAGCTTGGCGAGCACGAGGTGGCAGATGTTCTCGGCGAGGTCGTGATCGCCGGCCGAGATGAAGATCTTCTGCCCCGTGAGCACGTACGAGCCGTCCTCCGCGGGGACGGCCTTCGTGCGGATCATGCCGAGGTCGGTGCCCGCGTGCGCCTCGGTGAGGCACATCGTCCCGCCCCACGTGCCGTCGGTCATCTTGGCGAGGAAGCGGTCCTTGAGCGCCGCGTCGCCCCACTTCTCGAGCGTCATCGCCGCGCCGTGGCCGAGCTCCGGATACATCGAGAACGACAGGTTGGCCGAGCAGAGGAACTCGTCGAAGATGAACCGCGCGAGGTGCGGCAGCCCCTGGCCGCCGTACGCCGGGTCGCCGGTCATCGCCGGCCAGCCGCCCTGCACGAACTCGCCGTACGCCTCCTTGAACCCCGCCGGCGTGAACACCTGCCCGCCCTCGATCCGGCACCCCTCGGCGTCGCCGGTCTGGTTGATCGGCTGCAGCACCTCCTCGCAGAGCTTGCCTCCCTCCTCGAGCACGGAGAGGAGCAGGTCGGGGGTGGCCTCCTCGTAGCCGGGGAGCTGGCTCAGCTCCTCGACGGCGAGCACGTCGTTGAGGAGGAAGCGGACGTCATCGAGCGGGGCCTTGTAGGTCGGCATGGAGGCGGGATCCTGGAAGCGGGGTGCGACGTAGCGCCAGGCGAACAGCGTTCGGCAAAGCTGAAGCGGGTACCCGCGCGCGGCAAGAGCGGTCCACAAGACGCGCCGCGCGCATCAGCTCCGCTCGTCCACGGCCGACAACTCGGCCCAGCGTCACCCTACCGCAGCCCGCGCCCGGGCGTCGAAACCGAGCGCGTCGAGCAGCCGGTCGAACGGCTCCGGCGGCAAGTGCCCGCCGCTCGCCTGGTCGTGCCCGTTGCCAAAGTCGGCGTTGAGTGCGCCGAGGTCGATTGCGCCGCGCAGCAGCGTGGGCAGGTTGAGGTCGCGGCGCGACGTGCGACACGAGAACGCGACGACCCCGTCCAGATACGCTGGGCTGGCGCCCATCACCGCGTGCTTCGGCAGTCGCCCACGCCACTGCTGCGCGATGAGTGGGTGAATCTGACACCGGCTCCAGACCGGTACCATCGCCCACGGGCTGCCGCCCGCGGCGAAGATCGGCGCCCGCTTCCGCGCCTCGGCCAGCGCGGCGGCGACCTCCTCGCGGTACGCGCGCAGCCGGCCCGCGCCCAGCGCGTCGTCCTCGCTCACCGCCCGCGGTCCGTCGGCGGTCATCAGCAGCTCGAGCGGGGTCGCGATGTCGAACGCCGTCGCGCGCCGCGCCGCGTTGACGAGCGCGACGGCCTCCTTGAGCCACTTCGCCGTGTACTGTTTGCGCACCGCGCCGAGCCGCTCCCAGGGCGCCTTTTCGCCGAGGTCGCTGATCGTGCCCACGGCCGCGACCCACAGCAGGTCGTCGAACGACGTGCCGGCCGCGTCGCCTAACGGCGCGAGCAGCTCCCACATCATCCAGGCCGAGTTGGGCACCGGGTCCCAGCCGTAGCCCGAGACGACGGTCGATCCGTCGACGGGCACGCCGTCCGGCTGGTGGTGATCGACGTAGAGCGTCGGGACACCAGGCAGCACGCCGGTCGCCTTCACCCCGAGGTCGGTGACAACGAGCGCGTCTGGCGCGAGCGCGGCGAGCCGGGCGCGTGCCCCGTCGCCGAACGCGCTCTCGCCGCGTCCCGACGGCACGACGTGCACGTCGGTGTAGCCGAGGCGCGCGAGGGCGCGCCCCGCAACGGCTCCGGCCGCGAGCCCATCGGCGTCGAAGTGGCAGAACACGACGACGCGCGCCGCGCGTGGCACGCGGGCCAGGAACGTCGCCGTGGCCTCGCGCGCGGCAAA